>CAZTAP010000124.1:0-7951 GCA_964611665.1 uncultured Selenomonadaceae bacterium
AGTTCATTGGAAAAGCTTTAGCGGGGAAGATTTCCTTCGCTAAAGCTTTTTTGCGCTTGCAGGCTATGATACAATAAGATAGATTATGATGTTGGAGGTTTTTATTGTGAAAATCATTGCAGGACTGGGCAATCCTGGGTCGGAATATGCCCATACAAAGCATAATGTTGGTTTTATGTTCATCGATGCACTCGCAGAGCATCTGGGCATTGATAATTGGAAGGAAAAGTTCGATGCATTTATCGCGGAAGGGCGCATTGGCACAGAAAAGGTCATCCTGGTCAAACCAGTCACTTATATGAATGACAGCGGCCGGGCTGTTGGTCCTTTGCTGAGCTGGTACAAGCTGGGGCCGGAGGATCTCATGGTTGTGCATGATGATATGGATATTCCGGCGGGTACTGTGCGTATCCGTCGGAAAGGAAGCGCGGGTGGGCACAATGGCATCAAGTCGATTCTGGCCCACGTGGGAGATGAGAATTTTGCGCGTGTGCGCATTGGCATCGGACGGCCTTCGGCTGGCTGGACCGTGGTCAATCATGTGCTGGCAGCATTCTCAGAGGAAGATGTGCCGAAGATCCATGAGGCAATCCAGTATCTTATCCCTGCAGTGGAATGTATTGCAATTGATGGGATAGATCTGGCAATGAACCGTTACAATCCCAAAAAGCAGAAGAAACAGAAGAAGGCAGAGCCGGAGATGGCACCGGCAGGGGAGGAAGCATGAGCAATCAGATTACAGCCCTTTATGCAGATGAAACAGGCGAAATCTATGATGCGCCGGGCTTTGCAGGAATGGGACGCACCGGAATGGATAATGTCCTGCTGAAGCCGGAGGACTTGATTCCGCTGCCGGAAAGCGCGGATTTGATGTTCCTGCCAGACCGGCTGGCCGTTGGTACGAGTCCGGAAGGCGAGACGATGCCGATTACCGGGCGTGCGGTCGCGGCTATTTTGCCAGCGGGCTATACACGTATCTATATGCCAGCCTATGAGAAGGCTGAGGAAGCGGAGCAGCTTGCGCTTTATGGCTATACGGCCGTGGCTGTTTACAAAAATCAGCTGTATGTGGCTGCTATCTATACTGACGAGAATGATAAATGGGATCCTGTGCATTATAATACGCATGAATTGAAGAAGCTCGTGAAGAATGTCAAAAAGGATCTGCCGGGCAACCGCATCGTGGAGCAGGTAGGGAACTGTTCCTTGAAATGGCATTGCTGTACCGCGCAGAATCTTTTTTACCGCCGCTGGGAAGCAGGAATCCCGACATCGCCGGTATGCAATGCGAATTGCTTCGGCTGCATATCCCTGCAGCCGGCAGAGTGCTGCCCTTCACCGCAGAGCCGTATACAGTTCCGTCCGACACCAGAGGAGATTGCTGAGGTGGGAATCTATCATCTGAGTCTTGCACCGGATGGCATTGTAAGCTTTGGTCAGGGCTGCGAAGGCGAGCCTTCACTGGCTGCGGACAATATCGCGGCAGGTGAACGTCTGATCCGGGAGAAAACGAAAAAAGGCCAGATCAATATCAATACGAATGCGGGCTATACGGAGGGTATCAAAAAAATCGTCGATGCCGGACTTGATACGATGCGCGTGAGTATGATCAGTGCTTTGCCGGAAAGCTATGCAGCGTATTATCGCAGCACTTATCAGCTGGAGGATGTGAAGGCTTCCATTCGTTACGCATTGGCGAACGGGATTTACGTTTCCCTGAATATGCTGTATTTTCCAGGCTTCAATGACCGGGAAGAGGAGCTTGCTGCCTGGAAGGAATTTTTCCGGGAACTGCCTGTACAGATGATTCAGGTACGGAATCTGAACATCGATCCGGATGCCTTTCTGGACATCATGCCGCAGGCGAAGGGCCGCTCTGTTGGTACGCGCCGTTTTTTGCAGGAGCTGCAGGAAAGCTATCCTGAGCTGGTCATTGGCAGCTTCAGCCATTATGTTGCAAAATAGGCAGAAGGAATAGCAAGAAATATATATTGAAATTTTCCGAAAATACACGTATAATGAAAGCAGGAAAAGCCACTAAATTTTGGATATTTGCAGATTATTTTACGGGAGGGATTTCCATGATTCGTAATATACCGTTTAACATGAAAAACAATGCAGAGAAAGGCAAGGAGTCTGTAGAGCGTCTGATGGAGTATCTGATGGACCAGCCAATCAATCCAATCGGCAAGGTGAGCGGAGTACTGGCGTCTTTTCGTGTAGATATTCTTGAGGATGAGACGCAATACGAAATTCAGGCAGAACTGCCTGGATTCATCAAGGAAGATATTTCTTTGGTATATGAGGATGAGAAATATCTTACCATCAGTGCGAGCCGTCCGGAGCCGGAAGAGGGAATCCGATATGTCTGCCGTGAGAGAAAATCCGGCAAGTTTGAACGGACATTCATGGTAGATGGCATCCGTTGGGAGGACAGTTCTGCGGCTTTTGAGAATGGCGTTTTGCGCATTGTTCTGCCGAAAGCAGATGCGAAACCGAACCGGAAAAATATTCATATTGGATAATTTCGAGAGAAAAGGCTGCTGCAGGGAGTTTGGCGAAATATCCTGGCAGCTTTTTTCTGTTGGGAGCTTTTTTCCTGACAGGAATTTTCGCTCAGGAAGTTGAAATAGTATACTATCAGAATTTTTGGGGAGGGGTTCCATATGTTAGATGATCGCGACTGGGAGGTCTTTAAACGTAAGCTTAAGGCAAAGACGGAGATCGATTTGGACTTATATAAGGCTCCGCAGATGAAACGGCGCATTGGAAATCTTGTGCAGCGCAATGGCATGGATTCCTATGAGGCCTACTTTGACCATGCGGCAAAAGATAAGGATACGTTTGCTGCCTTTATCGAATATCTTACCATCAATGTATCTGAATTCTTCCGCACGCCTGAGAAGTTTGGCAAGCTGGAAACCGATGTGATTCCTGATTTGCTGAAGAATACGGCAAAGCTCAATATCTGGAGTGCAGGCTGTTCCATCGGTGCAGAACCTTATTCTCTCGCGATGATCCTGAAAGAGATGACACCAGGCAAGCCGCACCGTATCCTGGCAACAGATCTTGATATTGAGATTCTTGCAAAAGCAAAGCAGGGCGTCTATACGGATAATGAGCTTAAGAGCATTTCCACGCAGCGCAAGGCAAAGTATTTTGATCATCAGGCGGATGGACGCTATGCAGTCAAGGATGAAATCAAGCGCTGCATTGAATTTAAGCGTCATAATCTGCTCAAGGATTCCTTTGAGACGGGCTTTGACCTTATTTTGTGCCGCAATGTTGTTATTTATTTTACAGAGGAAGCAAAGGATCAGCTTTATGCGAATTTCTTCCGTGCGTTGAAGCCGGGCGGAATCCTGTTCGTGGGTGCTACAGAGGCGATCCTGAATTTCCGTAATCTTGGCTATACAAGTTATCAGCCGTTTTTCTATCAAAAGCCGTTGAAATGATATTTATACCGGAGGCCTGAAACTATGTATGCAAATCCACAAATAGAACAGATGGGCCGCGAGGATATGGAAGCTTTGCAGCTTGCTCGTTTGAAGAAAACATTGAAATGGGCCTTGGAAAAAAGCCGGTTTTACCAGGAAAAGCTTGCTGGCTGTCAGATTGCTGAGCTGGAATCGCTTGACGATATACGCAGGCTGCCCTTTACGAATTTTGCTGAGCTTTTGAAGAAACCGAAGCTGGAATTTCTTACGATGCCCATGAGCAGTGTGCTGCGCATCAGTTTGCAGCATCATCCGATGGAGGTTGCCAAGCTCTATTCGAATGGCGACATTGCGCACAATGTGGAAATGATGAGCCGTATTCTTGTGGCAGATGGCGTGAATCAGACTTCGACAGCGGGAATCCTCGGTGATTTGTCGGACAGCCGTCTGCTGGATATCCATTATGCACTGGAACTGCTGGGGGCGGCTTCGGTACCGCTTGGAACGGATTTTCACCGGGCGGTCGCACTCATGGAGCTTTCTCAGCTGGATACGCTGATCACGACGCCGCAGCTCGCAATGCAGCTGATTATCCAGACACAGACAATGGGAAAGGATATCGGTGAATATCCTTTGCAGCGGATTTTTTGCCTGAATGAAGCACTGCTGAACCCTTTGCGCCGTCATCTTGAGGAAAGGACGGGAGCCAGGGTTTATGATTTATTTTCTTCGGTAGAGCTTGGTACAGCGGCTATGCTTTTTCCCTGTACGGCTGATTTTGGTATGCATGTGCAGGAAGATTATTTTTATCCGGAAATTATTGAATTTAGCAGTGAATGTATCATTAAAGATTCTTCGAAGATGGGTGAACTGGTTGTTACGACGCTGGGGGCGGAGGCAATGCCTCTGATTCGCTATCGGACGGGGCAGGCGGTTATGAGGGTGGATACTCCGTGTCCTTGCGGACGTACCTTGCTGCGCATCATTACACCATTTGGCCGCAGCTGATGCAGATGGTTGGTTTTTGAGAAGAAAGAAGGGTGCTGCTTTGGCAGCATCCTTTTTTTAGGGGGGAAATCTATGTTGGAATTCATCATCGGGCGGGCGGGTTCGGGCAAGACAAGTGCCTGTCTGCAGGCCATGCGTGAGTGTTTGCAAAAGGATCCGGAGGGTCCGGCACTTATTTTGCTGCTGCCTGAACATATGACATATAAGCTCGAACGTGAGCTCGCAGCTTCGCTTGCTGAGACGGGAGCGGGCTATATCCGTGCCTTTGTGTTTGGCTTTCGTCGTTTTGCACGTCAGATTTTGCTTGAGACCGGCGGCAATGCCTGTCCACGTATTACGGGACTGGGCAAGCGGCTTTTCCTGCAGAAGATCCTGGCGGAGCGGTGCGATGAGCTGCAGATTTTTGGCAGGGCTGCACATCAGAGAGGCTTTGCTGAGTCTCTGGCTGAAATGATTGAAGAGTTCAAAAGCTGTAAGATCACTTCTGCGGGACTGCAGGAGGCTGCAGGCAAATTGACCGATGAGGCTTTGCGGAAAAAGCTGCAGGATCTGTCTGTGCTCTATGAAGATTTTGCTGCCTGTATGCAGGGGCGTTACAATGATACCGAAGATTTACTGGATACTCTGGTGCAGAAATTGCCGGAAGCGAAGCTTCTGGATGGTGCGGAAATCTGGATTGACGGCTTCGTCTTCTTTAATCCACAGGAACAGCAAATCGTCCGGGAGCTTTTGCTGCGGGCAAAACAGGTGCACATTACGTTGAGTGGAGCACCCGGACAGCCAAAGGAAAATGAATCCGCTGCGGGACTTTTCCATCGCTGTTGGGAAACTCTGCAGAAGATGAAGAGCCTTGCAGCCGAACTGGGCATTGAGGTCAGGGAGACTTATCTGGACAAGGTCCGGCGCTTTCGCGCAGAGCCGCTTTCGGTATTGGAGAGCGGCATGTTTGCCTATCCGGTTAAGCCGCATCTGGTCAATCAGCAAGGGCTCCATCTCGTAGAAGCGGCAACGCGGCGTCTGGAAGCAGAGGCCATGGCAGCGGATATTTTGAGGCTTTGCCGGGAAAAGGGCTGGCACTGGCGTGACATTGGCATACTGGTGCGGGATGCTGATACCTATGGTACCATGCTGGAGATGGTCCTGCAGGATGCACAGATCCCTTTTTTCCGTGACAGCAAACGTGCGAGCGTACATCATCCGCTGGCAGAACTGGTCCGCTCTTCCTTTGAAGTGCTGCACGGCTGGCGTTATGATGCGATGTTCCGCTGTATCAAGACAGATTTTTTCCCGATTACCCGGGAAGAGGCTGACCTGTTGGAAAACTATGTCCTGACCTTTGGCATTCGCGGCAGACGCTGGTCTATGCCAGAGGACTGGCGCTGGAGACAGCATTTTTCTTTGGAAGAAAGCGAAGCGACAGATGAGGCTTCCGAAGAGCAGGAACTTGCACTTGCGAAAATCAATCTGATCCGCAGGAAAATCGTTGAGCCTTTGGCTGATTTTGAGCAGCAGGTGAAAGCTGCGGATAATGTGCGGGAGGTAACGACGGCATTGTATGACCTGCTTGCTGCGCTTGAAATACCTGCTCAGCTTGACCGCTGGGCCGATCAGGCTGAGCAGCAGGGACTTCTGGTTGAGGCACGGGAGCATCGTCAGATCTGGGCGGACATCATGGAGCTTTTGGATCAGCTTGTCGAGACCAGCGGCGAAGAGCAGATGAAGCTTTCTGAGTATGAGGCAGTGCTGGGGGACGGACTGGATGCGCTGCAGCTTTCGCTTATTCCGCCCGGGCTCGATTATGTGACGGTAGCAGCTTTTGACCAGAACAGTCTGGCTAATGTACGTGCTGTCTATATTTTGGGCGCGAATGAGGGCTGCATGCCGAGGCATAGTCATGAGAAAGGCCTGCTTTCGGATGCAGATCGCCTTTATCTCAATGAGGCAGGCATTGAGCTGCCCGCAGGCTCGATAGAAAGCAGTTTTGCGGAAAAATATCTGTTGTATAAGGGATTTACACAGGCAAGGGATTATCTCTGGGTGTCCTATGCGCTGGCAGATGCAGAAGGCGGGGGATTATCCCCGTCGCCTTTGATTCATCGTCTGCGTACTTTGCTGCCGGCGGCAGAGTTCCTGTCGATTCCGCTGGAAAGTCTGGAGCGCCAGGATGCACTGCTGCTTGCGCGCGGCAGACAGGCTGTTTCCGGATTGGCAGCAGCTTTTCGCGGCTATCGTGAAAAGCATAAGCTGGCAGGTTTTTGGCAGGACGTTTATAACTGGGCCTTGTCTGACCAGGAGCTGCGTCCAATTCTGGAGGTCGTCCTGCGGGGGCTTTTTGCGCAGGCGGATTCAGCTCAGCTGCCGCCGGAGCTTGCGGCTCTGCTTTATACGAAAAAGCGGCACCTTCGCGGCAGTGTCACACGGTTTGAAAGCTTTCGTGCCTGTCCGTTCCGACATTTTGCGCAGTATGGACTGAAGCTCAAGGAACGGAAGGAATACCGCTTTCAGGCACCGGATCTTGGAACATTGCTGCATGGTACGCTGAAGGGATTTGGTGAAAAGCTTAAAGCTGAGGGGCGGCGCTGGTCTGAGCTCGATGAGGCGGAGTGCCATGCAATCTGTGGGGAAATTCTTGAAAAGCTTGCACCGCGCCTGCAAAATGAAATTTTGCTGAGTACAGCGCAATATCAAAATCTCCTGCAGCGTATTCGAAAGACTGCTGAGGCAGCTATCCGCCGTCTGGCTGCTTTTGACCGGGTCAGTGCCTTTCATCCGGAGGCTTTCGAGCGCTCCTTTGGACAGGGGCCGGAGTCTATGCCGCCACTGGTTTACGGCCTTCAGAATGGATTTTCTTTGGAAATCACCGGGCAGATTGACCGTATCGATCTGGACGAAACGGGAAAGTATTTTTTGATTATGGATTATAAGACCGGCAATGCTTATATCAATCTGCTGGAGGTATATTATGGGCTGCGCATGCAGCTTCTTACCTATCTTCTGGTTACGAAGAATCTGCTGGAGCATACGGAAGGGAAACCGGTACTTCCTGCGGGGCTCTTGTATTATTTTCTGAGGAATCCGCTGTTGACTTCGGCCAGCAAAATTTCTGCCGGTGAGGCGCAGAAGGAAATCGCAAAGCAGCTGCGCATGCCTGGCTGGGTATTGGCTGATCCTGAGGTGATCCGCGCCATTGACAGTTCGTTGAGCTTCATCAAAGTTGCCTTGAAGCAAAATGGCGAAATCTATGCAAAGAGCCGCGGCAGCGTGAAGACAGAGGAGGAGTTTGGCATCCTGCTGGATTATATCTCTTATGTGCTGGCTGATACGGGACAGACCATCCTGGAAGGAGAGATTGCTGCGGCTCCATATCAGCTGAAAGAAAATACAGCCTGCAGGTTTTGCAGCTATCGTGCAGTATGCGGCTTTGATCTGCAGATTCCGGGTTTTGCCTATCGCAGGCTGGAAGAGCATGAAGAGGCAGAGCTTATGGATACGATGGAAATCAAGGG
>CAZTAP010000125.1:0-7685 GCA_964611665.1 uncultured Selenomonadaceae bacterium
TGTATTGCCGGACTTGGTGCCGGCTGGTATTATACGAACTCGCAGTCCTTTATGCAGACAGCTGGTGCTGCAGCGGCCGAAAAGGCACAGGCAATGCTTGGGACCAGAATCGAGGTCGGCAGGATACGTGTGGATTCTCTGCACTCTTTGACTGCAGAGGATATCACGGTCTATGACAAACAGGATCAGGAGATTGCTCAGGCTGATTCTGCCCGTGTTGAGTTTAGTCTGTTTTCCTTGTTCAAAAAATCGCCGGCAGAAGCGGTGAATACAGTGACGATCCGTATGGCAACGGCACAGCTCGTACGCCGTGAGGATGGCAGCTGGAACTATGAGGATCTTACACAGAACCAGGGGGAGTCCGGAAATTTTACGGGTAAAGTCGTGATCGAGGATGGCATGCTTACCGGCAGGATGGATGGACAGGAGCTTGCCCTGGGAAATTTGCAGGGTACGCTGGATTTTGCGGATAATCCGTCGGTCGGAGTTAAGGCAAGCTTTACGAATCATGCAGCAGAGGTCAGTCTCTCCGGGCATTTAGGCGGAGAACGGCAGACGCTGAGCGTTGAAGGAAATGATTTTGTTTTATCTGATTATCTGGGCTTTTTGCCAGAGGGAACTTTGCCGGAAAATGTGAAGCTCGAAGATGCGGCGATACATAAACTGAAGCTTGCGGCAGTCAGACAGGGTGATGATGTCACGCTGAATGGACAGACGGAATTCAGTGATGGCAGGGTGAACGTTCTGGGGACGGAAGTCCGGGATATTGCCGGCATGGTGAATTTCAGTGATAAAAATGCTATGCTTTTCGTGCATGGCGAAGCAGAAGGGCAGCAGGCTGCTGTACATGGCAAGGTGCGCTGGGATACGGGAGCACCTTATCTGAATCTTGTTGTGGAATCGCAGGGATTCGATCCGGGAGAAATACTCAAAAGCAGTCCGTATCATGGTGCTGCAGCCTTTACCGCTACGGTACATGGTACGATACAGGATCCGAAGCTGGAGGGCAGCTTCAGGGCGCCTTTGGGCAGTCTGTATGGATATTCCTTCCAGAATGCTGAGGCAGAGGTACGCTATGAAGACGAACGCATTTCCGTCAAGAGCCTGAAGGCAGATATTTTTGGCGGGAAGCTCCAGGGCGAGGGAGAATTCTATACGCAGGATACCGTATACAATGCGCATCTGAAAGCAGATGCACTGGACGGAGCAGCGCTGGCGGATATCCTGCCAGGCGTTTCCGGCAAATTTACGGCAGATGTCGGATTGCATGGAGCCGGCAAGGATGTAGATGCCTTGTCGATTTATGGAACGGCAGCAGCCAATCAGATCCTGTACCGCGGAATTTCTGTGGACAAGGCAGATGCGTCGTTTTTCAAACAAGGACCGGAGCTGCGTTTTGATGCACTGAATCTCCAGCTTGCTGATGGCAGTCAGCTTGGGATGGAAGGCAGCATCATGGATGGTCATAAGCTTGATCTGTCTTTTCATGGGGCACAGATGGACCTTGCGCTGGCACGGCAGTTCGTTCCGGAAGCGGATATGAGCGGAAAAATAGATTTTACAGGCTCGGTGCATGGCGACTCAGAGAATCCAATGATTGAAGCGAAGTTTGCGGCAATCGATGGCAAGCTTTTCAAGCAGCCGTTCCATTCGCTGCGCGGGTCTGCCAGCGGCAGCCTGGATGGTGTGAATATCGATTCCTTTTCCATGGAAAATGGAGGCAATGAAACCTGGCTGGTCAAGGGCGTCGTGGGCTTTACCGGTCAGCGCAGGCTGGATCTGCAGGTCGATACGGTAGGAGCGCGCATGGAAGATGTGGCTGCGCTGGTAGCACCGGACCAGCCAATCACCGGTAATATCGATAATACGATCCATTTCACAGGTACGCTGGATGATCCGCAGGCCGTCGGCTATATTCATTTCTATTATGGCAGCTATGGCGGACTGATCCTTTCCGGTATGGATGGTGACTATACGCTGCATGACGGAATCCTCAATGTACAGGATTTCCATATTTATTCTCCATTGGTCGATATGGACCTCAATGGCACCATCGACCGTGAAAAGAATCTGGATCTTCATGTGGCGGCACATGATATCCAGCTTGACCGTATCGGTTCAAGAATGCCTTATCCGGTCAGCGGACATGCAAGGTTCGATGGACATATTGGCGGTAATTTTGGCGACCCGGTATTCAATGGCACGCTGGATTCTGCAAGCATGATCTTCAACGGGCAGACGATTACCAATGCCGCAGGTTCTGTGATTTATCAGGGGCACATCGTGCGCCTGGATGACTTCAGCTTTTCGCAGAACGAAGGCCGCTATACGATGAGCGTATTGGCCAATACCGATACCAAGGCGCTGAGTGGCAGGCTTGATGTAGCAAATGGCGATGTCAATGCGCTGATGGCCATGTTCAATTTGAAAAATGATGTTCTTACCGGTCGGATCGATGGAACAATCGATCTGGGCGGAACGGTTGACAATCCGGACGCCCATTTGCAGGCGAATATTACCGGCGGACAGGTCAAAGGCTATGAAGTCCATGATGTGGGACTCGATCTGACGCTGCAGGATCATGTGCTGAATATCAATAAACTCAGCGGCTCGCAGGGGACAGGTATCTTTGCTGCCCAGGGAACCGTTGATTTGAATGGCCCAATCGATGCCAAACTGTCTGCGAAGGATATCCAGGCTGGTGTGCTTGTAAAGAGTGCCGGCATAAATGCTGATGCAAAGGGACTGGTCAATCTGGAGGCTCAGTTCAACGGAACCATTGACAACCCTGGAGCGGATGTTTCCCTGAACGTTATTGGCGGGGGGGCTGGCAATGCCACGTTTGATACGCTTACCGGACTCCTTAATCTGCACAATGGGATCATCAATGTCAATCAATTCATTGTGCAAAAGCAGATTAAGAAGCAGAAATACCGGGCAAGTGCCTCGGGAAGCATCCCGCTGAAGGCACTTACGGCCGCGGCTGATGCAGATCTGGATAACTATGAGCAATTCAATCTTGATGTTTCCCTGGATGATGCAGATCTGAGCCTGCTGCCGATCTTCTCAAGGCAGGTGGACTGGGCTGTCGGTGAGACGAACGGAAGTGTCAAGGTTACGGGAACCCTGGCACATCCTTTGCTGAATGGAATGCTGGAACTGCCGGAAGGTGCGATGAAGCTCAAGGCTTTGAAAACACCGGTGACCAGGATGAAAGGCGTGGTCCGCTTTGCCGGAGACCAGGTTTCCATCGAGGAATGTTCCGGGCATCTGGGCGATGGAAAATACAATTTGACGGGTTCGAGCCATTTTTCCGGAGGAAAATTCTCACACTATGTGTTTGATTTGCAGGCGGATAAGCTTGAGATCAATAGTCCGTTTTATCGCGGCCCGCTGACCGGGGAACTTCACTTGAATGAGGGGGAGATTTTCCACCATATCATGCCAAGACTTTCCGGCAAAGTGTTTGTGGATGATACAACCATTTCTATCCCGGCAATTCCGGATAGTGATGGAGAACTTCCGCGTATGCTGCTGGATCTTGATCTTCAGCTTGGGAAGAAAGTTCATTTCTTCAGTCCTTCGCTCTATAATATGCGGCTTGCCGGCTCAGCTCATTTTGGCGGTACAACGCATCATCCGCAGACATCGGGTACTATTTCTGTATTGCGCGGCACGGTGACGTATAACCAGGCCATTTTCAAAATCCGTGAGGGTGAGGCTTATTTTAATCAAGTGGATTCGTTTCTGCCAAGTATCTTGTTAAGGGCAGATACCAAAATGGCTCAGACCAAGGTCTATCTGGCAATTGATGGCCCGGCGAATCAGATGAACATACATCTGACGTCCAGCCCGGAGATGAGCGAGACCGAGATTTTGAAGCTTCTGACCTTCCGTACGGCAGGAAATGGACAGAATGCGGATATGGATGTTTCCTCTCTGGTTAATTTTGGTCTGCAGATGAGCTTCCTTGGTGAATTGGAAAATAACATGCGGAATGTACTGAATCTTGATGAATTCACCATTGCCGGTGAATCCGTGAGTGCTTCCGGCAGCAAAAAAAATAATGCGGACAACAATACCCGCGAGGTGTATAATGTAGAAATGGGTAAATACATCAATGATAAGATTATGCTGAAATATAAGCAGGGCATTGGTTCGTCTGATTACAGCTATGGAATTCAGTATGATTTGAATGATCGTATGAGCCTTACGGCTAACCGTGATCAGGATAGCAAGTATACGTATGGCATAGAAGCCCGGTTTAAATTTTGAGGAGGTGAGCCGTAATGCAGTTGGAAGAATATTTGCAGGAAATCAAAAAGATCAAGCTTCTGCAGCCGGAACAGGAAGCTGCTCTTTGGCAGAAGTTCAAGGAGCTTCAGGACGATACGGCCCGCCAGCATCTTATTGAGGCGTATCAGCCGCTTGTTTTTAAGCAGGCGATGCCGTTTCGTTTCCTGGATAATGTCATGGATCTTGTACAGGAAGGGACAGTAGGACTTATTGAAGCCGTGGAAAACTATGATCATCGACGCGGGGTAGCTTTCAGCCTTTATGCGGTACATCGCATTCGGGGGCGCATGATGAATTTTCTCGCCCGGGAAGGCAGGAGCAATCATGTTCTGGTTCAGGATGGGCCGGAAGAGGATGGCAGCTGGCAGCTGGAGGCTGCCGATACTGCGCTGTCTGTAGCAGAGCAGGCAGAGGGCCATGTTTTGTCCGGCAAACTGCATGATGCGATGGACAGATTGCCGCAAAAAGAGCGGATGGTACTGGAAAATGTTTATTTGAACAGTGCAGAAGTCCGGGATGTTGCGGAACTTTTGCATGTGAGTACAGGCCATATTTACCGCTTGCAGAAAAGTGGTATTCGCCGGATCAGGGGAATGCTTTCCAAGTTTATGCAGCATTGGTAATTTGTATTTTATAGGAAAATAGATAAATTTGGATGATTTTTGATGGAAAACTGTTATAATCTTGTTTTTTCGATGAATTTGCGCAAATACAGCTGGTTAATATTTTTCCCTGTTATGGACTATAATAATAGAGGCAGCAGGGGGTGTAGTAATGGCAGATCGAAGGAGCAGCTTTAAAAGGCATATTCGTGCAGCACGTGAATGGCTCGGTCAGGCAGAGACTTCTTTGGATAAGAAGAATGATGTCCGCGGCGATCTGAAGCTTATGCTTGCAGAAGCAGAGCTGAAGAGAGCAAGGGAAACAGGGGAAATTTCCAAAAGCCAGGGCTGGTTTCGACGTGTACTGCCGTTTGGCATGGCGGTTATTCTTGCTGCAGGCGGATTTTTTTT
Source organism: uncultured Selenomonadaceae bacterium (assembly GCA_964611665.1). GTDB lineage: Bacteria > Bacillota > Negativicutes > Selenomonadales > Selenomonadaceae > CAZTAP01. The sequence continues at coordinate 5,310 of CAZTAP010000125.1, forward strand.
CCTGCAGCTGCAGCGGCCCGGGAATCGGACGGATTCCGTTCAGGCGGTTGTACAGGGAACTGCGGCTATGCCTGAAGAACCTGATCCGCCGGGTATATCAGAACAGACAGGCCGCCAGGAGCCGCAGCCTGAGGTTTCTGCTGCGCCAAAGCTGCAGCAGAAACCTGTGCAGGAAGCGGCTTTGCTCAATCGGGCAGAGCCACAGGAAGTACAGCATCCGGCTGCGGAGAAAGCGGCTGTTCAGCCGGAGGCCAAACCAGCTGGTCAGACGGCAATGCCATCTGAGCATATGCAGCAGCTTATGCAGTCCGCAGGAAAGACTTTGCGGGCACAGTAAAGATATCAAAGAAGATTTGGGAGGTTTGAATTTGATTAACAAAAAGTACAGATCCATTGCGTGCGCAATCGCGCTCGCGACGAGTTTTGCGGCTATACAGGGAACAACATATGCAGCTCCTTCGGGCAGTTCGGCTTCTGCAGCGGAAGCTGAACAGACAGCCTCGGAGGCGGCAGCCAATACAGCACAGGAACAGAAATCAGCGGCAAAGGATGCTGAGGTGATTGCCGATGCACAAAAGCAGACATCATCAGCTGATGAGCAGAAGCCTGTTGCAGCAGCTGATCCTAAAATGGACAGCTGGCGCAGTGCACGCCCGGAGGAAAAGACCGTCACAGACTGGGAGCAGGCCGTGGCGGGCAAGACTATTGTAGATATCACAGTTGATGGTGCCAGTGACAAGACGCTGGCAACGGCAAAGGCAGCCATAGCCTCGCGAGCTGGCGAAGCTTTTGTGGTGCAGAATGCAGAAAAGGACCGTGCAGCGATTTATGATACGGGATATTTCTATGATCTGTATCCGTCTTATCAGGAACTGCCGGAAGGCATCGTTGTTACCTATCATGTGCTCGAGAATCCGGTGCTGAAGTCACTGACGATTACCGGCAATACGGTAGAATCTTCGGATGTGCTCAATAAAATGATGACGGTGAAGACAGGGGAAATCCTCAACAGCCGTACCCTGCATGAAAATGTCAAGTCTTTGCAGGAGCAGTATCGCAAGGACGGATACATACTGGCCAAGGTCAATGACCTGAATATCGATCGTGATGGCAATTTGAAAATCACGATCAATGAAGGGGTACTCGAAGGTTATGCGGTCAAGGGCAATACCAAGACGAAGAAGAATGTCATTTTGCGTGAGATGCGTCTGAAAAAAGGTGAGCCATTCAATGTAAAGAAGGCCCGCCGCAGCATGCAGCGCGTGTATAATCTCGGCTTTTTTGAAGACGTCAATATGAAGCTGAATCCTGGCGTGGAGCCGAATGCCATTGTGCTGGAAGTTGATGTCGTAGAGAAGCGCACGGGTAATTTCGGTATTGGTGCAGGCTACAGCAGTTCGGATGGTTTTGTCGGCATGGTCAGCATCGGCGATACGAATTTCCGCGGCACTGGCGATGCGGTCAGCCTGGTCTATGAATTCAGCGGAGATGCGACGGATGCACATGGCTATACGTTCTCTTATCGTCATCCGTGGATGGACAGCAAGGAAACGACGGGTACTTTCCGTATCTATAACCGTACCTATGAGTATGATGACTATGATACGAACGGCAATCTGACAGAAGAATATATGCGCAAGTATTCGGGCGGCGAGATTACGCTTGGCAGACCGGTAAGCGAGTATTCGTCCAACTATATCACCCTGCGCAACCGGAATGATCACTATCAGACACATGAAAGCGGTACAAACCGCAGTACGTCTGATTATGAGGCTTGGCGAAATGCCAATTTCGGCCTGACACGCAGCCTTACGCTCGAGCATGTGACGGATACGCGCGATAACATCTATTATCCGACTTCCGGCGGACGCGTGAGCCTGCAGACAGAGTTTGCCGGCTGGGGCGGTGACTTTAAATATCAGAAGTATACGATTGAAGACCAGCGCTATCTGAAGGTTGGACATGCACAGGTCATTGCTTTGCGCGGACAATATGGACATGGCAATGGCAGTATGCCGGAATCTGCACAGTACAAGATCGGCGGTCAGGATACCCTGCGCGGCTATCGTGATGATCAGTTCCGCGGCAACAGCATGTATCTTGCGACGGTAGAATATCGCTTCCCGATTGTGAGCAAGGTTCAGGGAGCCTTATTTACTGACTGGGGGGCAGCATGGAATTCCGGCTGGAATCCGCAGGGCACGCATGGCAGTATCGGTATCGGCATGCAGCTGCAGACTCCGGTAGGTCCGATTCGTCTGGACTGGGGCCATGGCACGCAGGGTAACCGCGTTCACTTCAGTGTGGGCGGGACATTCTGAGCATGCTGTACTGGATCGGAAAAAGGCGGGTTCTGTGCAGCCTGATCTTCTGGTC
>CAZTAP010000126.1:0-7655 GCA_964611665.1 uncultured Selenomonadaceae bacterium
GCTGTGCCGAAGACACCAGCAAGGTTCGGACCCATGGCATGCATGATGAGGAAGTTCTGACGATTTTCCTGCTGTCCTACAAGGTGGGAAACACGTGCAGCAATCGGCACGGAGGCGATACCGGCTGAGCCAATCAGAGGATTGACGCGGCCGCCGCTGATCTTGTTCATGATGCGTGCACAGACGACGCCGGAACCAGTGCCGAAGACAAAGGCAACGAGGCCGAGTGCGATGATGAGCAATGTATCCGGTGTGAGGAATGTCTCGGCAGCCATGGTCGAGCCGATGGCTACGGTGAGTACGAGCGTTACGATGTTCAGCAGAGCGTTGGAAGCTGTTTCGGCAAGGCGGTCAACACACAGGCATTCACGCAGCAGGTTGCCGAGCATGAGCATGGTAATGAGCGGTGCGACTGGCGGCAGGAAAAGATTCACAATGATTGCAATGACAACCGGGAAGCAGATCTTTTCGAGGCGCGATACGTAACGCGGCTGTTTCATGATGATCTTGCGCTCTTCCTTGGTGGTGAGCAGGCGCATGACTGGCGGCTGGATGAGCGGCATAAGTGCCATGTAGGAATAGGCCGCTACGGAAATCTGAGGCAGCAGATGCGGTGCGAGCTGCATCGTCGTGTAGATGGCCATCGGGCCGTCAGCACCGCCGATGATGCCGATAGAGCAGGCCTCTGCAAGGCTGAACCCGAAAACCTTTGCACCGATCAGGGCGACAAAGATGCCGAGATGGGCAGCTGCGCCAAGGATGACGAGGCTTGGGTTGGCGATCATCGGACCGAAGTCGGTCATCGCACCGACGCCCAGGAAGATGAGCGGCGGCAGGATGAGCTTCTCTACGCCCTGATAGGCGTACCAGAACAAGCCGCCTTCCTTCGTCAGGCTGGAGCCTGGTACGTTGGCTACGACACAGGCCAGGCCGATGCCGACGAGCAGGAATGGTTCATATTTCTTGACGATGCCAAGATAAAGCAGTACGCAGCCGACGACAATCATGAAGATATTGCCCGGCGTGATAGACATGAGCCCTGTCTGATTCAAGAGCTCCTGCATAAGCGTGACAAATAATGTATCCATTTAAAAGATGCCCCCACAATTCAAAATCAGTTCTTTTTTTCCAGGATTTCACCGAGCTTATTCAGCTTGGGGAAGAAATACAGGATAACACCAATGAGTGAAATAAAGATAAAACTCAGGATGAAGTCGATGCCGCTCAGAAGCAAAGCACCGTTCAGACTGTCCGGTAAAGTTGTCATATGCTGCTCATCTCCCATTCAATGTATCGTTTGCCTGACGGTTCATCAGCAGACGTGTGCGCTCTTCGGCCTTTTCGATGACAGCCTTCTTTGGTACGATGGCACGCTTGTGTGTACCATGGCCGATATCCCCCTGTTCGTCCCAGGCTTTGAGATCGATGAGGACATCATGATCCTCAATGGCAATGATGGAGGCGCGGATGGTTACCGTCATGCCGAGACTGGTCGGAGCTGTATGCACAAAATTGATGGATACGCCGACGCTGACGAATTCGTCCGGCAGATAAGGATCAATGGCTGAGATTGAAGCATCAATGGCCATATGGATCAGTTTTGGCGTAGCCAGCAGGTTTTTGAGATCGTTTGAATAGTTGTCAGCGGTATCGGAATGCTGCACAACCTTACGTGCCATAGCATTTTGGCCGACCGCCAGATAATCGTTTAAGTCTATCATGTTGCTCACTCCTCTAAAATGGAAATAAATGATTGCTATGTATCTATTGTAAGAATTTATGAGGGAAAAGTAAAATATTTTTAAGCAATTCAGACTATAACTTAAAGGTATGACTGCAGAATGAGAATATCATTTCAGCGGGGAAAAAGGTGTTTTGAAGGCGATTTTTGGACATCAGACAACGAAAATTATATAGTATAGATAGAAAATTCAATGAACATAGCAGAGAAATCTGTCTATGGAAGGAGGAGAAAAAATTGAAAAAAATCGTAGTTGCTTTGACCGCATTGCTTATGCTGGTCTTTGTTGCCGGATGCGGAACAGAGAAACCAAAAGACAAAGCCGATGAGGCAGTTCTGGCTTTTGCAGAGCTGTATACCTATAACGGTACAGTCGATGCTGCAAAGACAGGAATGAAAAAGGCTGATATTGACAAAGTGGGCAAGCAGGTGGATGACCAGCTGCTGAAGAGCTTTGCTGCGTATCATTTGCCGGATGCTGATCAACGGGATTTGACCGAGTATTATCTTGATCGTATGCAGGAAAAGATGGATATCCAGGCAAAGATCAAGACTGCATCGGATACAGCACCGGTAGTTGAGCTCAGCTGGAACTCAATTGATGGAAATAAGTTTGCCAAGATGATGCAGACGGATCAGAGAATTGTGCAGCTGGGACAGGCCGTACAGGAATTCCGTGATGCAGGCGGCGATATCAATACCTCGCAGGATTATCGCGATGCAGTGGTCAATGTTCTGAAGAGCATGGCCGATGATATGCCAGTGATCCAGCAGCGCAAGACAATCGATGTCAAGTGCAAGATTGCTAAGGGTGAAGATGGCAAGACCTATTGGAATCCGGAAAATGTTGATGATTTCGTGAAACAGCTGCAGTAATCTGCAGTCATGAGCAGTTCTGCCCGCATAGCTGATTCGGGCGGAACTGTTCTTTTGGCTGTGGGCAGAGGGAAGGCGGTGCTGTCATTCAGCACGAACTTTTGCTTTTTGACCGTACTTTTCTTGAGATCATCGTTGGATTTTGCTTTAATAGAAGAGAAGGGGATTGCCCTGAGGAATTATCGTATCGATGTTGATAGAAAGGGTGAGAGTTATGTCAAAAAAGAATCCAATCCTGGGAGGCGTTCTGGGCTTATTTCTTTTTGGAGTATTGTATGCTTCCTTTGATAAACGTGGATTGATTGCTTTTGTTGTGTTGATGGCGGTCAGTATGGCAATTACTGCGACTGTTGGGCCGAATGCCAGCTTTATTGTCAGTATTGCAGGAGCTTATCTGAGCTATAAGTGGTGCAATGAACACAACGAAGCAATTGGCGGATGAGTCAGGCTGCTGCATAAAAGCAAGAAAGAGCCCTGCCGTTGGACAGGGTTCTTTTACAGATTAAAGGGGATTTTACATGAAGGCGGAAGAAATCAAAAAGGAAGAAAAAACAGAACATGAATTTTCCAAGCGGACAACACAGCTTATTGCTTTGACCGCATTATTTCTTGCTGTTTGCGCTACGTTTTCGTCATTGAAAGCTGGCGGTTTCAGCAGCAAGGCCATTCTGGCACAGAATCAGGCGTCGAATGGCTGGGCGTATTATCAGGCAAAAAGCCTGAAGGAGAATACCTATAAGGTGCAGGTTGATCAGATGAAGATCAATCCTACGCTCGATGCAGAACAGAAATCGGCTTTGATGGAAAAGTATCAACAGACGGTTGAACGCTATGCCGCGGAAGAAAAGGAAATCAGTGACCAGGCGAAGACTGCTGAGGCATCGCGGGACAAATTCCTTGCGCTCTATGCGAGCTTTGCCGGAGCATTGACATACTTGCAGATCGCAATCTTGCTTGCTTCTTTGGCTGCATTGGTCAAACAGATCTATTTTTGGTATATCAGCCTTGGCGTCGGGGCAGTCGGTGTTTATTTCTTTGTGAGTACGATGCTTCAGGTATAAATAAAAAACCAAGCCTTCAGGAAGCGTGTTCCTGAGCGGCTTGGTTTTTTAGGCAACAGGCAGCAGAATGGAGGCTTCGAAGATTCTGTCCTGGACGGTAGTGCTGAACTCTCCATGATAGTGCTCTACGCTGTAGCGTATGCTGTCCAGTCCGACCCCTCGTTTGGCAAAGCCGCGTTTGGCGGAGAGCAGATTATCATCTTCGTCAGAAACGATTTCTCCATTGAAGCTGTTGTCGAGCGTAAGAATCAGGTAGCCATTCATTTTTACGATGTTGAGCTTCAGCTGCCGTTCCTCGTTTTCGGGAACGCGCGCCAGTGCCTCTGCTGCATTGCGCAGAAGATTGCCAAGAATGGCAGTCATATGCACAGGGTCAATTGGATTTTCCCTGTCCAGCTGGATATTCAGCCGCGTGGTGACACTGAGGCGGTCAAGACGCGGCTGCCAGTAACTGAGCAGGGCATTGACGAGCTCATTTGCGCAGACACGATGCGCCTGGAGCTTTTCCTGACAGTCCAGAAATCGGTCGGCTTGTTCGCGGATTTCATCATAGCGCTTTGCTGCGAGCAGGGTAAGCATGCGGCCGGCATAATTGTTGAGCTCTGTCTGGATCTTGTGGGTATTTTTCTCGATTTCCGAGATATTGGAAAAATGCTCTTTTTCCAGCTCACGCATTTCTTCTGTGATGCTCAGGATACTGTTCATCTGCTGTCGTTCAAATACCTGTCGGGCTGCGTAAAGGGCAATGATGCTTCCCATCAGAGCTCCGAATGAAGCTGTAAGACGTGCCAGGGATGCAGCCAGGCTGCGGGATTCATTGAACGGACTTGCGAGAATCGAAAGAATAAGCGCGGCGAGGCTGATCAGGGCCAGCGGGGACCAAAGACCGGCGAGATTTTTGCTGGCCAGGAGCGGCGTACAAAGAATATCCCCGTATTTCTTCAGGGGAATGAGAATTACAAAGAAAAGCAGCAGCAGGCAGATGCCTGATTCCAGAAAGGGAATCTGGAACAGTGGAAAAGTATATTCGATGTTATAGGCGATGTTGAGCAGCCAGAACCAGACAAGGCCAAGCGGAATGATCAGTGCAATCTGTTTGTTCAGATGGACCCTGGTCATTGCGCAGAGGTAGGAAAAATAAATCCAGTGAAAGATGAAGCTCAGGCGGCTGGAAAATATATGGCCGTAAAGCAGCTGACAGAAAAATTCCAGCAGCAGCAGGAAAATAAGGCCGCTCAGGACAATGCGCAGCGGGTAACGCAGATACTTGCGGAAAATATAGCAGCGGATCAGATTGCCGGGCAGGATATGGACGAACGTATAAAAGAGGGTGACGAGTGCGGTAGCGAGCGGCCATTGTGCAATGATCGCTGCGGGATTACCGAAAAAATACTCATTCATTTTGACGCACCTTCTTTGGTTTCGGCAGTATCCTGTGCGGAGACGGAAATCGAGAGCAGCTTTTCCAGATACTCCTGCAAGGCAGGATAGTCTTTCTGCTCCAGCAGGGCGCGGATGCTCACGACGTGATGACGCAGATCATGCCGCAGGCGCCGCGAAGTCAGCCAGGCCTGCATGATGCGGTCATACTGCTGGCGTTCCATGAGCTGCAGCGCCTGGACGCTGTTCAGCAGCTGGCTGGTATAGGAGCGGGCCCGGATGCTCAGGCAGAGGAAGCGCATGACATGGATACAGGAAAGCGTGGCAATGAAAAGCAGTACACGGGAAGTCAGGATCCGCGGCGTAACAGACTGATTCATGGGATCGATGCAAATGGTTGTGAAAATAAGCGCTGATTCATAAAACAGAAGATATTTCCAGCCGCGTTTTGAACGGATGGAAGCCAGCGGCTGTAATACCGTGCGGATATAGCGCAGTGCAAAGGGAAGGAAGAGCAGGTAGATAAACGTGATCGTGAGGCTGCTGCTCAGCCCCTCGATGAACAGCGGGAATTTTTTATCCATGAGATTGGCACAAGTATAGGAAAGCAGTTCGATGGGGATGGTCAGGAAGCCAATGGCAAGGATTTTGGTCACAGGTGCCTGGATGGCCCATACATCATAGACAGCATAGACGAACTGGAACCATAGAGATATGCTGGGGTCATAGGTAGAAGGCAGCTGGCTTTGGATCAGCCATTCGATGAAGATAAGGAGGCTGTAGCCCAGCGCCGTCTTTTGGATGCTGAGGCGCAGGTTTTTTCTGAATAGATAAAAAATAAGCAGGTCAAAGGGAACGATATGGATGAAGGTATAGTATAATGTAATGATATCATGCAGCTGCATGAAGGGATCAGCTCCTCTTTATGTCATATACTGCGGGTTTTGGCAAAGATATATTCGCGAAAGGCGCCGCGCACAGCCGCATAGCGTTTGCGGGGCAGCGGCAGCTCGGTGCGGTCGGTGAGCCGTATGGTGTCATTTTCAATGGATTGGATATAATCAGCATTGACGATGATGCTGCGATGACATGGGATGAAGCGCGGCTCGTTGGACAGACGTTCGGCCAGTGTGGAAATCGGCGTATAGGAAGCGAAAGTTTTGCCGCTTGCAAGATGAACCTGGGTTACTTTGCTGATAATATCAATGTAGCTGATATCATCCAGATCGATTGTCGTGTTGACGTAATCAGAAACAATCGTGAGCGTTTTACGGGGCGGCTGGACAAAGGGCGAACGCCGCAGGGCTTCCAGCAGCTTCGCGCTGTCGACTGGCTTGACCAGATAGTGGGCGGCCATTACCGCAAAGGCATCGATGGCATAGTCCCGGCTGCTGGTCACAAAAATGACCGTACAGGTCTGATTGAAATTGCGCAGGATACGGGCTGCTTCGAGACCGTTGTGTTCGCCCATGCAGATATCCAAAAATACGATATCAGCATGCACTTTGGCGATATAAGAGAGAAATTCCTTGTATTGTGTAAAGCCGCGCAGCTCAATGCTGAGCTTGAGTCTGGTACATAAAGCCTGCAGCAGGCTGCAGATTTTTTTGACCTCAGAGGGTTCGTCGTCACAAACAACAATGTGCATGATGGACCATCCTTTCCTGGAGTTGTAATTATTATACACTATCTGTTCTTGTATTTGTAGCTGAGGAAACGGTTTTATTATGTTTAACGAGGATTTTTGCAGTTCAGAGGTACTTGCATTGATGAAAAGAAAAGAGTGCAGAAAATGAGGAGGCGGGAGGAATGAAATGGGGAAGACTGCAGCGTATGATCGTGATAGTCAGTGTGATGTTTATTTTTCTGTTTGCAGGCTGTGGAGACACGAACCAGAGCGGCAGCAAGGCAGAGGCGGAATTTGCGAATACCTACAGTGATACAGATACCTGGCTGGTTTACTGGTATATCTGCGGCGCTGATCTGGAAAGTGAAAGCGAGGCAGCGACCGATGATCTGAAGGAGCTCATGCAGGTGAAGCTTCCCTCGAATGTAAAGGTCCTGATTGAAACAGGCGGTGCACGCAGCTGGCATACACCGGGGATATCTGCCAATGCCATTGGCCGTTATCTGTATGATTCTGAAGGGCTGCATACATTGGATCAGCTGCCCGATGCAGATATGGGAGAGGCTGCAACGGTTACGGATTTTTTGCGTTTTGGCCGGGATAACTATCCGGCAGATCACCGGGTCGTTGTTTTCTGGGATCATGGCGGCGGCAGTGCCGCAGGGCTGTGTCTGGATGAACGTACGGGGAATATGCTGAGCCTGGATGAGCTTCGGGAAGGTATCAGCCAGGCATATCCTGCGGATGAGAAGCAGCCGCCGTTCGAGCTTATCGGTTTTGATGCATGCCTGATGGCAACAGTGGACGTCATGCAGGAGCTGCATGGTTTGGGACACTACATGACGGCCTCGGAGGAGCTCGAGCCCGGCAATGGCTGGAACTATACGGGCTGGGTTGGTGCGCTTGCCCGGAATCCCGGCATGAACGGTGCAGGCCTGGGCAAGAATATCTGCGATACGTATCTGAGCGA
>CAZTAP010000127.1:0-7655 GCA_964611665.1 uncultured Selenomonadaceae bacterium
GAGGAAATAATATCGATTCCCTCATCCTGCGCAAGACGCAGCGTACGGAAATAAAGCGGCAGACGATCGATTGTCGCCTTGGATATTGTAACCTGATCTTTCAAGATATTACCCCCTGAATCTCATCAAATATTTTTCTCTGCAGCTGCTGCCAGTGCGCATAAAAGCCAGAGCAGCATCGACGATGGGATATTGAACAATACATCATCCGTAAGCCCGTTCAAAGCTACGGAAAATATCGCCAGGCCGATTCCAAGCATAAGTCCCTGCAGAAGTCCGGAAGTATCCTGTACCTTTGAACGCAGTGCCATCCGCATTGTCCCAAAGAAATACCAAAGGAAGGATAAGGCCCCGGCAATCCCGATCTCTGCTGCATAGTTCAAGTACAGATTATGCGCATGGACAATGCGCACTGCTGCCCCCTGCAAATAGAAGTCATACGCAGGATATACCATCCAATATGCGCCCCAGCCAATCCCCAAAAACGGATGGTCCTGAATCATTGCGCTGGTACTCTCCCATAGTGCCAGCCGCATTTCCGATGAAGTATCCACCTTGGTAAACACCGAGCTCAGACGCTCCATCAGCGCAGGGTCCAAAGCCAGGATTGCCCCACCGACCACGATACAGCCCAAAAGTATACGCCAGTCTTTAACGATGCCATACAGCACAAGCACAACCGCAATCGTAAGGCAGGCTCCGCGTGCATACGTCATGGCAAGACAGGCTGCCAAAAGCAAAAGCCCGATGCCAAGAACGATACGCAGGCGCAGTTCTTTCATTTTGAGGAAAAAACCAAAGACAAGACAAATGGCTGCATCCAGATAGCCTGCAAGAATATTTGGATTCTCCCATGTTGAAAATACACGTTTTTTTAGTTCAGGAAAAGCATCTCCATCAACCCATTTCATCGCACTCGTATCAATGCCAAAGACATATTGATAAAAACCATACAAAACGACCATGATTGCAGCTGCCCCCAGAACAATCACCATTTTGCGTATCTGCCCGGCATTGCGGATATGCTGACCAACAAGCAGATAGGTCAGGACATAAACACCGACAAGATTGTAATAATTATAGAAGCTGAATCCTTTATCCGGCGAAACAAGAATAGAAGCTGCACCAAGCAGCACAAAAACAGCAACAGGCACATCAAACGGCAGGTGCCGGTAGACCCTGCGCTCCTTGTCCACCACCAGCTGCACCAGCCAGAGCACTCCGCCAATCACCAGCGCAAGCGTAGCCATCCCCGGCGAAAGCGCAATAAAAAAAGTCTCCAATAGAATAGCATAAAAGATCCAGTCTTCCAGTGACGACGATATTCTCTTTTTCGTAAAAATATTCACAGCCCCACACCTTTCCTCACAAAAAGAAAACCCGCGTATTCGCAGACTTTATTGTTATTCTACTCTGCGCGCCGGTTTTCCTTTTCTTTAGATGAAATTTATTCTGTTCATTTACGATTTTTTTCCAATAAAAGCTGGCGGACACCGCCAATCAGATAGAGCGAGCCTGCTATGCAGAGCAGCCGTTCCCCGTTGGCCAGTTCCAGCGAACGTTCCAGGGCTTCAGTATTATCAGCATAGACCTCGATATGCTGTGCACGCACCCGCTTGGCCACGATTTCCGGATCTGACGCCCGGTCAGACTGCGGTGTGGTCAAAATCACCGTATCATTCGGACGAATCAGGATATCCAGCATAGAATCGATATCCTTATCCTTCAGAATGCCCAGCATGAACACCCGCTCCTCCACCGGATAATAAAGTTCCAGCGAAGAGCGCAGTGCTTTCATGCCGGCAGGATTGTGTGCACCATCGATGATGATTTTCTGCACACCGATATCCATGCGTTCGAAGCGCCCCGGCCATTGTGTAAGCTCCAGCGCCTGTCCGATGCTTTCCGGCGTGATGCGTTCATCATTCTGATGCAGCAGCTGCGCAGTCATCACAGCCAGGGAACTGTTCTCGATCTGATGTGCGCCCAGCATCTGCAGGGAGTAAGGTTCCCTGGAAACGCCGAGCAGCGCTGAACTGAATTCCAGCAGCTGCTTCCTGCCATCAAAGCTCAGGAAATCTGAATGGAAATCTTCCCCGGCCACAAAAATATCGGCATTTTTCTCAGCCGCAGTCTGCTGCAGGACCGCCAGAGGCTCACCGACTGCCGCAGTGACGACAGGAACGCCCTCCTTGATGATGCCTGCCTTGTGATGGGCCACACCATCCAGCGTACCGCCGCAGCGGTCTGCATGCTCCAGCGTCACATTGGTGATGACCGAAACCTCCGGCGTGATCACATTCGTCGAATCGAGCAGACCGCCAAGCCCCACTTCGATCACAGCATATTCCACATGCTTTGCCGCAAAGTAAAAGAACGCTGCTGCAGTGAGCACTTCAAACTGCGTAGGAGATTCCTCTCCCTCTTCGATCATCTGCTCCGCAAAGACCCGGACTGCACCGAGGCAGTCCGCAAAGTCGTCCTGGCTGATGGGCTGTCCATCCACCTGCATGCGCTCCGTATAGGAGACAAGATGAGGTGAGATATACAGTCCTGTGCGTATACCCGAGCGGTTCAATATTCCTGCGGTCATCACCGATACAGACCCCTTGCCGTTCGTCCCCGTAACATGGACGGTACGATAGCGGTTCTGCGGCTGTCCCATGAGTTCCAGCAGCCTTTGGATGCGCACGAGTCCCAGTTTGCTGCCAAAGGCATTGAGTTCCTCAAGATATGCTAATGCTTCCTGATAATTCATTGATTCAAACCTCTTTTAAAGAGCAGCCAGATATTTGATACGTTCCTCAACCGCTGCTTTCTTTTCTTCAAAGCCCTTCTGCTTCTCACGTTCCTTTTCCACAACCTCAGCCGGTGCCTTTGCAAGGAAGCCCGGATTAGAAAGCTTGCCGGTTACGCGCTTGATTTCCTTGGCAAGGTTCTCAAGCTCCTTGTTCAGACGTGCTGTTTCTTTCTCTACATCGATGAGGCCCTTGAGCGGCAGATAAATCTCCACACCGTCCACAACAGCTGCCATAGCGTTTTCCGGCTTTGCTGCATCCATTGCCAGAATGGTTACCGGTTCTGCTGCAGCCAGTACCGTAAGATAGCCTTCATTCTCTGCGACCATATCCCGGAGCGCTGCATCCGAAAAATGCAGGATGACCTCACTCTTTTTGCCCGGTGCGGCATTGACCTCTGCACGCATGTTGCGTACCGACTTGATGGTCTCCATGATCGTCGTCATTGCAGCCTCGCTCGCATCATCAAGCTTGTCCTGCTCAGCAGCCGGCCATTCCGATACCATGATGCTCTTGCCTTCATGCGGAATATGCTGCCAGATTTCCTCCGTGATGAACGGCATGAACGGATGCAGCAGGCGCAGCGTATGCTCCAGTACATAGCCCAGTACATACTGTGCCGTCTGGCGCGGACGCGTATCATCATTTTCCTTGTCATAGAGGCGTGCCTTGGAAAGCTCGATATACCAGTCACAGAATTCATTCCAGATGAATTCGTACAACATACGGCCGGCTTCGCCAAGCTCGAACTTCTCAAGGTTGTCCGTAACATCGCGCGCGGTCTTTGCGTAACGGCTCAGGATCCAACGGTCTGCAAGGGTATAGTCCTCAGCTTTCGGCACAAAACTCTTATCGAAACCTTCGAGGTTCATGAGCATGAAACGCGATGCGTTCCAAAGTTTATTCGCAAAGTTGCGCGCAGCCTCGACGCGTTCCCAATAGAAGCGCATATCATTGCCCGGCGTATTGCCTGTAATGAGCATGAAGCGCAGCGTATCTGCACCATACTTCTCTACGACCTCAACCGGATCAATGCCGTTGCCGAGGGATTTGCTCATCTTGCGGCCCTGGCTGTCACGCACGAGACCATGGATGAATACATGCTTGAATGGGATATCCTTGCCGAATTCCAGCCCCATCATGACCATGCGAGCAACCCAGAAGAAGATGATATCATAACCGGTAACGAGCGTACTCGTCGGGTAGAACTGCTTGAGCTCTTCCGTATTTTCCGGCCAGCCCATCGTCTCAAACGGCCAGAGGCCTGAGCTGAACCAGGTATCAAGTACATCCTCATCGCGATGCAGATGAGACTTGCCGCACTTCGGGCAGACCGTGACATCCTCACGGGAAACGATCGTTTCCCCGCAGTCATCACAGTACCAGGCCGGAATGCGATGACCCCACCAAAGCTGACGCGAAATACACCAGTCACGGATATTTTCCAGCCAGTTGCAGTAAATCTTCGTAAAGCGCTCCGGCACAAATTTGATTTTCCCGCTCTTGACCGCTTCGATGGCCGGCTTGGCAAGGGATTCCATTTTTACGAACCACTGCTTGGATACGAGCGGCTCTACTGTCGTATGGCAGCGCGAGCAATGGCCAACCGCATGTTCATGCTCCTCAACGCTCACGAGCACGCCCATTTCCTCAAGATCCCTGACGAGAATCTTACGGCATTCATAGCGGTCCATGCCCGCATATTTGCCCGTGCTCTCTGCCATCGTGCCATCGTTTTCGATGACCTTGATCTGCTCCAGCTTATGGCGCTCACCCATTTCAAAGTCGTTCGGATCATGTGCCGGCGTAACCTTGACTGCACCTGTACCAAATTTCGGATCAACATATTCATCAGCAAAGAGCGGAATGCGGCGGTTCACGATTGGCAGGATCAGCATCTTGCCAACGAGAGCCTGATAGCGTTCATCCTCCGGATGCACAGCTACACCCGTATCACCGAACATTGTCTCCGGACGCGTTGTCGCAATTTCTACATACTGATCCGTGCCTTCGACCGGATAGCGCAGATGCCAGAGATGTCCATTTTCGTTCTCATGCTCAACCTCAATATCCGAAAGTGCCGTATTGCAGCGCGGGCACCAGTTCGTAATGCGCGTGCCCTGATAAATGAGGCCCTTTTCATACAGACTTACAAAGACCTCGCGTACAGCTTTCGAACAGCCTTCATCCATGGTGAAGCGCTCACGATCCCAGTCACAGGATGAGCCCAGTGTACGCAGCTGGAACATGATCCGGCTGCCATATTCTTCCTTCCACTGCCAGACACGTTCCAGGAACTTGTCACGGCCAAGATCATAGCGTGTCTTGCCCTCTTCACGCAGCGCACCCTCAACCTTTGCCTGTGTCGCAATTCCTGCATGGTCGCAGCCCGGCATCCAAAGGGTATTGTAGCCCTGCATGCGGCGCCAGCGGATCAGGATATCCTGCAAGGTATTGTCCAGTGCATGGCCCATATGCAGCTGCCCTGTAACATTCGGCGGTGGGATGACGATGCTGTACGGCTTCTTGCTCTTATCCACCTCAGCATGGAACAGTTTGTTCTCTTCCCAATATGCATACCATTTTTTCTCAAAGGATTTTGGATCATAAACCTTTGGGATGTTATTTTCTTCCATTAAAATACCTCCTGCAAAAATAAAAATAAAAGCCCTCTCGTCCCGAAGGACGAAAGAGCTTGCTTTCGTGGTACCACCTAACTTCTCACAGCAAAACGCCGTGACTCATCGCATAACGCTGCGGCCGCGTCTAATCCTAGTCCTGTACAAAGTTTCAGATCAGAGGCTCCAAAGCTACCTTCCAGCCCGCCGCAGGAGAATTCTCACCAGCCATTCCCTCTCTGCACTGCCGCAGCACTGTACTCCTCTTCTTCATCGCCGATAACATTCCTAATACTAGCACATTTTGGCT
The DNA here is from genome assembly GCA_964611665.1 of uncultured Selenomonadaceae bacterium. Taxonomy (GTDB): domain Bacteria; phylum Bacillota; class Negativicutes; order Selenomonadales; family Selenomonadaceae; genus CAZTAP01. The sequence continues at coordinate 5,727 of CAZTAP010000127.1, forward strand.
TTTGTTGTCAATTATTCTTCGTTCCATTCACACAGCAAGACGAATATATTCATATCAGCGCAGAGTGAAGTTATTCACATTACCGCCGCTCAGCCAGATATGCGTCCGCAGCGTAGTATATCCATCCTGACTTATCGTAAGCCAGTAATATACCCCATCTTTCGCGATTTTTGCACGATAATCACCATTTTCATCAGTATAAAGATTCTGCGTACCATTCACCTGTCCATCCTGCTGCACGCTGACCCTTGCTCCTGCCAGAGGGTTCCCAGCTGCATCCAGGATCTTTCCGCTTACCCAATCCGGATGAAGCTGAAAATTATGCACATATTGTTCTCCTGTTTTTGAAAAGTCATAAACATTATAGGCATTACGAACTGTCCGAAAATCAGCCAGACGTATGGTCAAAGTCCCACTTGTCTTCACCGGCACCCGAATTGCATAATCCCCTTCTGCATTCGTCTTCGCACTCGCAGAAGTCCCGAGTCCATCACCCGAAAAAGAAACAACTGCTCCTTCCAAAGGTTCATTCTGATTATCCGTGACTTTGCCGCAAACCGTAGCATACCCCTGCACTCCCGAAAAAATATCCGTCAAAATGTTCGCAGAAGCCATCCCCGTCGAAAAGGAAAAAATACTAACAAAAACAAAACAAAGCAACACAAATTTCTTCAAAGAAAACATCTCCCCATTTTATTGATACAACTGACGATATTCACATAACAGTTGTCCTTTAAGCAAAAAAATACTGCGCTGGGCCATCCAAAGATATTCCAGGCAGCAATCTGCATTTTCCTATGGTGCGGACGGAGAGGGTCGAACTCTCACGCCTTGCGGCACAGGATCCTAAATCCTGCGCGTCTGCCAATTCCGCCACGCCCGCTTTAACAACTCCTACAGTTTACCATAAAAATTAAAAGCATGTCAATAAATCCCCTTCTGAATCTGGCAAGTATGCGAGCGGCCTTCTTCCACCGATGAGCACGATGGGTGCCTCTGGCGTGATATTGAATTTTTAGGTTGGACAAGAACCATCCTTTGTCACCTTGCTCAGCACAGATGATTCTTTTTGGCTAAGTTCTCGATTTGTTCAATGGCTACTCCCGATACTTCTGCAATCAAGGCATAATCCAGCCCTTTTTTCAGCATACCCAAAATGGTCTTATGGATGCCTTGCGTTATGCCTTGCGCAATGCCCTCTTCTCTGGAGGATTTCATATCCGATTCATAGTCTCTTATCGCCTTTTCACGCTGCTCATACTTCCTGCGTTCACGATCGCTCTGCATGAAGATGCTTTCCGCCTGCAGAGCATCCCGGATAGCTGCTTCACTCATTGCCAATTCCTCCATTTCCTTTTCATCCAGTTTATTCGAAAAATAAGCCAGCCAGCGATCCAGGCGCTTCATTTCTTTGATGGATTTTATTTCCGTTTTGGGGATTTCCAAAAAATGAATCTCCAGATCTTTCGTCAGCCGATGCCCATTCTGCATATTGTATAGGCCATACATGCTATGTGCCTCTTTCGTCGGTAATAAGTCAAAATTCAGCAAATTTATCGTAATCGCCCGATGCAGCAGTTTGTAATCCTCACCTTTTTTCAAAGACTGATACATTTTCGCCCAATAAAACAACGTCCGCTTTTCCATGTTTTTTCGATTAATCAGCTGCACTTCGATGTCAATCCGACTTTGGTCATTCGCTATACCATAAATATCCAGTTTCGACAGTTTATCCTCTTCAAAGGTCGGGTCGATGTCACGATCGATAAATTCTATATCCGTAAGTTCCTGTCCATTGTCCAGTTCCAGAATCGCGTTCAACAGACTCAGTGTGATACGTTTGCGTTCGTTGCGGCCAAAGATAAATTTAAAAAGGTAATCATTCAATGGATTGTATTCCTGGCGATTCATGCGCTCAACTCCTCTAAA
>CAZTAP010000128.1:0-7607 GCA_964611665.1 uncultured Selenomonadaceae bacterium
CCCATATGCGTAAGAGAGCTATGACCAAAGAAGAAGTATCGGGCGTATTGGAATGGATTAAACAGAATAAGAAGATGAATATCTATATTTTGTACAGGCTTTATTTTGAAAGTGGAGCAAGGCGCGGCGAACTCCTTGGTCTTCGTTGGTGTGATATCGATTTTGACAATGAACGTATTCATATCAAAGAAGTAGCGCAAGTCAATAAGCACGGTAAGACATTCTATAAGACGATTCCAAAGAATGCTCAAAGCATACGCTGGATACCAATCAGCAAGACAATGGTTCAGCTGTTAAAAGCAATGATGAAGCAGGAGTATGGATACAGCGCAAATGACCATGTATTCCACTATTCTGGTAAGGATTATATGAATCCATTTCAAGTGTCCAGGAACTTCCAGAACTATTGCAGCCAAGTCGGAATTGAAGGAGTAAGCCTCCATTGCACGCGACATACTTTTGCGACGAACATGATTCAGGCCGGTATACCGATTTCAACGATCCAACGAATTGGCGGCTGGAAAAAGCCAGATGTATTGTTGGAACATTATAGCCACGTAAGTGAGATGGATGAGCGTAAGGCAATGGAAAAAGTGCTCTTCTGAAAAGTGGTGGACCGGAGCAAAAGTGGTGGACAGAAGCCATAGTGGTGGACCGATATTAAGAGGTATTTCATGATTCCATGGACAAAACCATTGCAATCAGACTAAAATGTCCATGAATGGCATACACAAAACATAAAAATCTTGACACTATAGTATAAAACCATCTATAATTAGAACTAAATCAAGAAGCATCTCTTTGGGGAAGGTTAGAATCCTTACCGGCGGTACAGCCCGCGAGCCATTTGGCATGACCTGGTGTGATTCCAGGGCCGACAGTATAGTCTGGATGAGAAAAGACATGTTTATATGCACGGTTTGTTTTTTTCATGCATTTAAAAGGCTGTTGAAGAGAGAAATCTTTTTGGCAGTCTTTTTTGTCGTCATCGTATCGATACGATAGATTGCTTCTGGTTAATCTAAATACCGAGGTGGTTGATTTGCTGCAGGATGAAGATTATATGCAGGAGGCACTGCATCTTGCGCGGAAGGCTGCGGGGCGCACATCTCCGAACCCGCTGGTTGGGGCGGTCATTGTCAAAGATGGCCGTATCGTAGGGGATGGCTGGCACCGCAAAGCTGGCACGCCGCATGCGGAGGTCCATGCTTTGCGTATGGCCGGCGAACTCGCCAGGGGGGCAACACTTTATGTTACCCTGGAGCCCTGTGCACACTATGGACGTACAGGCCCCTGTGCCAAGGCTGTGGCTGAGGCGGGCATCAAAAAAGTCGTTATGGCAATGAAGGACCCGAATCCGCTGGTTGCGGGGAAAGGCATCAGGATTCTGGAGGATGCCGGCATTGAGGTTGTGACAGGCGTCTGTGAGGCAGAGGCGATGGAGCTCAATGAGGTGTTCCTGAAATGGATGATGAAAAAGCTGCCTTTCGTCGTGCTGAAGACAGCCATGACCCTGGATGGCAAGATTGCTTCTGCCACAGGACAGTCGCAATGGATTACAAATGAGGCATCAAGACTCCGTGTCCATGAATTGCGCGATCTTTATGACGGGATTCTGGTAGGAATCGGTACGGTTCTGTCAGATGATCCGAGTCTTACCACAAGGCTGCCCGATGGGAATGGCAGGAATCCTGTACGTATCGTTGTGGACAGCAAAGCACGCACGCCGCTTACGGCAAGGCTTGTGACTGATGGGCAGGCAAAGACGCTCATTGCAGTTGCAGAAGCTGCGCCGCAGGAACGGGTGGCGGCACTTACCGCAGCTGGTGCTGAGGTCGTATGTGTCAATGCTGGTGAGCAGGTGGATTTGCATCGGCTGATGAAGCTTTTGGCAGAGCGGGAAATCTGTTCGGTTTTTGTCGAGGGCGGCGGTACGGTGAACTTTTCCCTGCTGCAGGCCGGACTGGTGGATAAAGTCTATACGTTTATTGCGCCGAAACTTTTGGGCGGGCGTACCGCGCTCACGCCGGTGGAGGGTGAAGGCTTCAATCTTATGGAGGCAGTGCGTCTGGAAAGGGTTCAGACGGAGCTGCTGGATGGAGATATCCTGCTTACCGGCTATGTGAAGAAGGGGGATGACTGAGCTTTGTTTACAGGAATTGTCGAAGAGGTCGGCACGATTCGTGCTATGACAAAGGGAGAGCTCGTCATTGGCGCAAGCAAGGTCTTGCAGGATGTGGCTTTGGGTGACAGTATTGCAGTCAATGGCATTTGCCTGACCGTTACGAAATTTGATGCAGCCAGCTTCCATGTCGATGTCATGCCGGAAACCATGCGCAGGACTTCTTTGGCTCTTTTGCAGAAGGGAAGCCACGTGAATCTCGAACGTGCCCTGACACTTTCCAGCCGGCTCGGCGGCCATATCGTGAGCGGGCATATTGATGGTACGGGCAGAATCCTTTCGTTTACCGAGGAGGGAAATGCCATTCTGCTGAAGATTTCTGCAGAGGCTGGCCTGCTGCGCTATATCATCGAAAAGGGCTCGGTGGCTCTTGATGGAATCAGCCTTACGGTAACGGAAGTTACATCGCAGGATTTTACAGTTTCTTTGATTCCCCATACGCGGGAAGTCACGATTCTCGGCGAACGCAAAGCCGGGGATCCAATCAATATTGAAAATGATGTAATCGGCAAATATGTAGAACGTTTTTTGACCGTGTCACAGCCGGAAAAGCAAGAGAAAAAAAGCGCGCTTACTGCAGAGTTTTTGCTGCAGAATGGGTTTTAAGGAAAAGGAGCGATATTATATGGGTTTTGCAACAGTAGAAGAAGCAATTGAAGATATCAAAAATGGTAAAATGCTGGTGGTTGTCGATGATGAGGATCGGGAAAATGAGGGCGATATCATTGTTGCGGCAGATACCGTGACCCCGGAGCAGATCAATTTCATGGCAGTATATGCTAAAGGGCTGATCTGTACACCGATGGAAGGTTATCTTTTGGATGCACTTGGCATCACGCCGATGGTCATGAACAATACGGATAACCATGAGACAGCATTTACCGTGTCCGTAGATGCGTATGATACAGAGACGGGAATCTCTGCCTATGAGCGCTGCCATACTGTCAAGACGCTTATTGACCCGAAGGCGAAGCCGTCCAGCTTCCGCCGTCCGGGACATATCTTCCCGCTGCGTTCAGTCGAGGGCGGTGTACTGCGCCGTGCCGGACATACGGAGACGACGACTGACCTCGCGAAGCTGGCAGGTTTTACCCCGGCAGGACTTTGCTGTGAAATCATGGCAGAGGATGGTCATATGATGCGTACGCCAGAGCTTTTGAAGTTTGCGGAAAAGCATGGACTGAAAATGATTACGGTTAAGGCGCTCATCGAATATCGCAAGCGCACGGAAAACTTCATCAAAAAGGCTGCCGAGGCAGATTTCCCGAGCAAATATGGTCATTTCCGCATTATGGCCTACGAGAGCAAGCTGGACGGGAAATGTCATCTGGCGATTGTCAAGGGGGATGTGCGCGGCAAGGAAAATGTGCTGGTCCGCGTCCATTCAGAATGCCTTACGGGTGATGCACTTGGCTCCATGCGCTGTGACTGCGGCGATCAGCTCGCGCTGGCCTTGCGCACGATTGAGAAAGAGGGCGAAGGCGTTGTCCTCTATATGCGTCAGGAAGGCCGCGGTATAGGCCTGGCAAACAAGATGCGTGCTTATGCACTGCAGGATGAAGGCAAGGATACGGTGGAAGCGAATGTGCTTCTGGGCTTTGCGCCGGATCTGCGCGATTATGGAATCGGGGCGCAGATTCTTGCAGATCTCGGTCTTACGAGTATCCGTCTTTTGACAAATAATCCGGCAAAGCGTGCAGGGCTGGAAGGATATGGACTGGAAATCGTCGAAAGAGTACCGTTGGAGATTAAGTCCAATAAATTCAACCGCCGTTATATGAAGGTGAAAAAGACAAAGATGGGGCATATCTTAAAAGAAGAAGAATTGCAGAAATAAGGGGGAAATGACCTATGGCTAATATTATTGAAGGAAATCTTACAGCAGAGGGACTTAAATTTGGTATCGTTGTTGCTCGTTTCAATGAATTCATTACGAGCAAGCTTTTGGGGGGTGCACTGGATACACTGCATCGCCATGCGGCGAAGGAAGATGATGTTGATGTCGCCTGGGTTCCGGGTGCTTTTGAGATTCCGCTTGCTGCGAAGAAGATGGCGGAGAGCGGAAAATATGATGCGGTCATCTGCCTGGGTGCAGTCATCCGCGGCTCGACGTCGCATTATGATTATGTCTGCAACGAAGTTTCCAAGGGGGTTGCACAGGTTGGCATGTCGACCGGCGTACCGACGATTTTCGGTGTTGTGACAACGGAGAACATTGAGCAGGCAATCGAGCGTGCTGGTACGAAAGCTGGCAATAAGGGCGCGGATGGTGCGATGGCGGCAATGGAAATGGCCAATCTCCTGAAAAATATCGGTTAAGGAAGTGCTGTTGGAATGAAGGTCGGAATTATCAGCGATACGCATGGCTGTGAAATGCGCTGGGCGCTCGCTTATGAAAAATATTTGAAGGATACGGAGCTCATCATCCATGCGGGGGACGTGCTCTATCATGGACCGCGCAATCCGATGCTGGAGGACTATAATCCGGCAGGACTGGCACAGCGCATCAATGACTGCCCTGTGCCGATACTCATTGCGCGCGGGAACTGTGATTCTGAAGTCGATGCGATGGTACTTGAGCTGCCGGTGCAGGCACCATATGCCTATGCGATGCTGGATGGTTTTCGTATGGTAGCTGTGCATGGTCATACGGTGATGAGCGATGCGGAGAAGGATGCAATGGCAAAGCATATGAAGGCGGATCTCTTCATCAGCGGGCATATTCATACGAATGTGCTGGAAAAACGCGGAGAGACGATTTTCCTGAATCCTGGCTCGCCGTCGCTTTCCAAACGTGAGGATGGCCGCTCGACCATTGCTATGCTGGACGATGAGAAAATCCAGATCATTGATATCGATACAGATGAGGTATTGATGGAACTGGAACGCAGGTAAATATTGGAGGTAACATGAAGGATCATTTGGTAAAAGCTACGGCAGAGGGCGTACGCGTCTATGCTGCGGTTACGACAGATTTAGTCAACGAGGGAATGAGGCGCCATGCCTGTTATCCGGTAGCGGCAGCGGCTCTTGGCCGGACGATGACGGGCGCGCTGCTCATGGCGGCAAACCTAAAAAATAAAGAATGCCTCACACTGAAATTTGCCGGGGACGGTCCGCTTGGGGCCGTTGTGGCAGATGCAAATCCGGAAGGCTTTGTGCGTGGCTATGTCGATCATCCTCAGGTTGAGCTGCCGCTCAATGCACAGGGGAAGCTTGATGTAGGGGGCGGTGTCGGAAAGGGCCTCTTGTCCGTCACGCGTTTTACGGGTCTCAAGGACCCTGTCACGGGCAGCTCAGAGCTGGTTACAGGAGAAATCGCTGAGGATATTACCCAGTATCTTTATGTATCGGAACAAACCCCGTCAAGTGTCGGTCTGGGCGTCCTGGTGAGTCCGGAGCTTAAGGCGGCAGCTGCGGGCGGCTTTTTCATTCAGCCGCTGCCGGATGCAGCCGATGAAGTACTTACGAGGCTTGAGGCAAATCTTGGCAGGATACGTCCGGTATCGGAAATGGTAAAGGACGGCCTTGATGCACGCGGCATCATTGCAGAGCTTTTGGAGGGCTTTGAGGTCAACTATCTTACGACCACGGAACTTGCCTTTAAATGCCAATGCTCGAAGCAGCGCATTGAAAGTGTGCTGATGAGCCTTGGCAGGAAGGATCTGCAGGCTTTGATCAAAGATGGCAAGGCGGAAGTCTGCTGTCATTTTTGTGGGGAGAAGTACCAGTTTACAGCAGAAGAGCTCGAAGCTTTGCTGCATGTATCCGATGAATTGAAAAAAGAAAAGCGTCATTAAAAAAGCAGGAACGCGGTAGAAGCGTTCCTGTTTCTTTTTTAGAAAATCGTCTGTATATTTTGTCTGAAATCTGTTATAATTATTTTATGGTTAATTGTTGATGATGTTATGGTGATATAAAGGAGACGTTTGAATGAAAAAGTATAATCTGTTTCTTGCAGGACAATGGGTTACCGGCAAACAATATGCTGAAGTCACGGATAAAGCAACAGGAGAGGTCATTGCACAGACAGTTGTGGCTGGGGAAGCGGAAGTAAAACAGGCCGTCGATGCGGCGGAGCAGGCGTTTCAATCAGTCAGTCTTTCTCCGTATGAACGTTATGCGATTATTTCAAAAGCAGCCAGCCTTATGCTGGATCGTCAGGAAGAGTTCGCTGTATTGCTGTCTCGTGAGGCAGGCAAGCCAATCCGGGATGCACGTGGTGAGATAGGTCGTGCTTATCAGACGCTGATCCTTTCAGCAGAAGAAGCAAAGCGGCTTACGGGAGAAATGGTGCCTATTCAGGGAGCACCCGGATGCGGCAATCGTATGGCCTATACGAAGCGTCAGCCGCTTGGCGTAGTTTGTGCGATCACACCGTTCAATTTCCCCGTCAACCTGGCCTGTCATAAATTGGGGCCTGCACTGGCTGCTGGCAATACCGTGGTCTATAAGCCTGCTTCAGCAACGCCGCTTACCGCCGTATTGTTATGCGAGGTTTTTCAACAGGCTGGTCTGCCTGCGGGCTGCCTGAATCTGGTGATGGGGCCTGGTGCATTGGTGGGAGACCTTTTGGCAAAGGATGAACGCATCCGGATGTTCAGCTTCACCGGCAGTGTACCCGTAGGAAAATCTTTGCAAAAGTCAGCAGGGTTTCGGCGCGTAGCTTTGGAGCTGGGATCGAATTCTGCAAATATTGTTCATGGTGATGTAAAGGATGTCAAAGAGGTGGCAGAGCTTTGTGCGCGATATGCCTTTACAAATGCCGGACAGGTCTGCATATCCTGCCAGCGTGTCTATGTTGAACGACCGATTTATGAAAAGTTCTGCCTGGCGGCAAAGGCATATGCACAGACACTGGAAACGGGGGACCTTATGCAGGAGACAACGACGCTCGGACCCATGATTGCAGAAAAGGAAGCTGTACGGATCGAAGCCTGGGTAAAGGAAGCTTGTGAAGATGGAGCAAAGCTGCTTACAGGGGGAACGCGCAGCGGAGCGTACTTTGCACCGACCATTCTTACGGATACGAAGCCGGGAATGAAGGTAATCTGCAGGGAAACCTTTGCGCCGGTCTTTTCGATTATGCCATATGATACAATCGATGAAGCTATTGCATCAGTCAATGCTTCAACTTATGGGCTGCAGGCTGGCGTGTTTACATCTTCTTTGGAGATTGCGCATGCGTGTGCAGAAAAGATCCAGGCAGGCGGCGTCATTATCAATGATGGCGCGACTTTCCGTATGGATAATATGCCATATGGCGGGGTGAAGGACAGCGGCATTGGCCGTGAAGGTCCGGCATGGGCTATACGCGAGCTTACCGAGGAAAAGCTTGTCGTATTTAATTTTTCCTGATAAAAACAGACATAAAATAAGCCGCTTAATTTTATTAAGCGGCTTATTTTATGATATATCATTCTCT
>CAZTAP010000129.1:0-7514 GCA_964611665.1 uncultured Selenomonadaceae bacterium
GCATGGCAGCGGCACTTCTGTGGCCTTTGCCTGTTGTGGTACTCGTGGTGCGGCATGGACTGCGCTGGGGCGTTATGGCTGCCGTGGTTTCTGCGGTCATCATGGCGATCCTCATTGAGCCGACGCTGGCCGCGCGCATGCTCATTGCCTTTGCTCCGGTCGGCCTCATGCTTGGCTTCGGCTATCGGCGTGGCTGGTCTGCCGTGAGAGTATTTGCGGCGGTTCTGGGGACTTCGATTGCGGCAAAGATTCTGGCGCTTTTGCTGGTCCTTGCTCTTACGAACATCAATCCGCTTGATCTGCAGGTCGATATGCTGAAGGATTCCTTCTCGACCTCGGCAGATATTTATCGGAGCATGAATGTTGATGAAGCACAGCTCGCTGTGATGGAGCAGGATTTCGACAAATCCATGCAGCTGGTGTCTTTGCTGATGCCTCTGGTGGTCATCATGATGGGCTTTTTGGATGCTTTTGTAAATTTTGTGGTTGCTAATCGTGTGCTGCGCAGGCTTGGCCATCGTGTGCCGGAGCTCGTTCCATTCACCGAATGGCGTTTGCCGCAGGCGGTGCTGTATCTTTTCGGTTTTGCGCTCGTGGGCATGTATTGGGGCGGCAGCCGTGAGATTCCGCTTTTGTATCAGATTTCCTTCAATGCGAACATGTTTGCGATGTTCATCGGGATTGTGCAGGGCGTTTCCCTGCTTTGGTATGCGGCGGATCGCTGGCATCTGGGCAAGGCTGTGCGTTTTTGCGTGCTGGCTTTTATTTTGCTCAATGGGATTTTGGCGCAGATCGTTGCGTTTACCGGATTATTTGATATGCTCTTTGATTATCGCCGCCGCTTTGGCCAAGATGATAAGGGCGGCATGAAATGAGGTGAGGTGTGATGCCACGGAATTTATCGGCCTGGGTGGATGCTTGTGTTCATTTAGCAGTTCTGTTGGTTCTGGTGCTCGTCATATCCTATTATAATCATTATGTGGCCGTGATCAGTCTGGTCATCTGGATCTGCATGGTTTCTTTTTCAAGGGAACGCTGTATGGATCGTCAGAAAGCCTTTGATGACTACTGCCGCAATGTCATACGCAATGTCAATGAAGTCATGAATTATGCGGTGGAACGCCTGCCGCAGGCCGTGCTCGTCGTGGACTCCGATGCGCGTGTCCAGTGGGCAAATCGCAGTCTGGAAGAATATCTCGGACAGAAGCCTGACGTCGGCCTGTCCATCAAGGATTTCTGGCCGGGGCTCATCCTCACGCCGATCTGGGGAACTTCCGGGGAATATGTTTTTGCCCATGAAGATAAATATTATAAGGTCAGGTATCGTCCTGTCTCGACGGCGGATGACCCGAACGGGCTTATGGCGCTCTATGTGCTGGATATCTCCGATTTCGAGCATCTGCGGCGCGAACATCAGATGAGCCGTGCGGTGCTGGCCTATATCCAGATCGATAACTATGATGAGGTCCTGCAGGGACTCTCGGAGGCGGAACGCACCTCGCTGCTCTTTGAGGTCAACCATTTGCTCGACGAATGGCTCAAGAATCTGGGCGGTTTCATGCGCCGGGTCTCGGAAGACCTTTATGTAGCGATTCTGGAGCGTCAGGCGCTTGACCGCGCGCTGGCAGACCGCTTCGATATCCTCGACAAGGTACGCACGCTGCACAGCACGAACCGCCTGCCCGTGACGCTGAGCCTTGGCGTGGCTGTTGCGGAGGAACAGACGATGGAGGAGCTTGGCGCGCAGGCACAGGCCGGACTGGATCTGGCACTGGGACGCGGCGGCGATCAGGTTGCTGTGCAGATCGGCGGCAAGATGCAGTTCTATGGCGGCAAGGCCAAGGCCGTGGAGAAGCATACGCGGGTCAAAGCCAGAGTTGTGGCGCATGCCATCAGTGAGATCCTTGAGGGCTCAGATGAGGTATTCATCATGGGCCATCACAATGAAGATTTTGACTGCTTCGGAGCGGCGATGGGCGTGGCCAAAATGGCCCGCCAGCTCGACAAGCCGGTGCATATCGTGCTCAGTGATATGAATGAAGGCATCGATAAATTCACGGAGCTTCTGAAAGGGCACGAGGAGTATGAGAATCTGTTCATTTATGCGAAGGACCTGAATAACCTCACGGCGATCAATCCAGTGCTCGTGGTCGTCGATACGCATATTCCGCATCTCGTTGCGGGGCCGGCACTTTTGGAGCGCATCGGACAGATCGTGGTCATCGATCACCACCGCCGCAGCGAGAACTTCATCCAGAACCCGCTGCTCGTCTATATCGAGCCGGCTTCAAGCTCGACGAGTGAGCTTGTGACAGAGCTGCTGATGTACTTCAGCGATGAGCTGGTGCTATCACGTCTTGATGCCACAGCGCTCTATTCCGGCATTGTTGTCGATACGAAGAACTTTGCGGTGCAGACCGGTGTGCGCACTTTTGATGCAGCGGCCTATCTGAGACGCAGCGGTGCAGATCCGGTCATGGTCCGTCATCTTTTCCGAACGGACTATGAGACGAATATTGCGCTGTCCAAGGCGAAGGCAGGCTCTGAGCTTTATCCGGGCGGCCTGATCGTGGCGACTTGTCCGGATACGATACCGAATATCCAGACCATTGCTGCGCAGACGGCAGACTCGCTGCTGCGCATCGAAAATGTACGCATGAGTCTGGTGATTTTCCAGCTTACGGCAGATACGGTAGGCATCAGTGCGCGTTCTACGGGAGAAATCAATGTCCAGGTCATCATGGAGGAATTCCATGGCGGCGGGCATCAGAATGTAGCAGGTGCACAAATCAAGAATGAATCGCTGGCTGAGGTAAAACAGCGTGCGATTGAAATAAGTCAAAAATATATTGAGGAGAATGATGAAGATGAAAGTAATCTTACAGCAGGACGTTAAAAAAGTAGGCAAAAAAGGCGAAATCATTGAGGTTTCTGAAGGATATGGGAGAAATTTCCTTTTACCGAAGAAGTTTGCTGTAGAAGCCAATGCAGCGAATATGAATGTTGCGAAGGCACAGGCGAACTCGGCAGCCCGCAAGAAGCAGCAGGCCACGGATGAAGCAAAGCTCATGGCTGCTCAGCTCACGAAGATCGAGGTCACGATTCCGGTCAAGATCGGTGAGGGCGGCAAGCTGTTCGGCTCGGTGACAGGCAAGGACGTTGCTGATGTATTGAAAAAAGTACATCAGATCGATATCGACAAGCGCAAGATTGCCCTGAAGACGGAAATCGTCGGACCGGGAGACTACGAGGCAGTCATCAAGGTTCATCCGGAGATTACGAGCACAATCAGGGTTCACGTGGTAGCCGGCTGAAGTGCGCGAGAATAGGAAGAGAACATGTTTAATTTTTTAACCAGTTTATTTCAAAAGGGAACGAAACAGCCGGAAATGACTGCTGGACAAGGCAGTGGTGCGGTTTCTGATCTGGATCGTGAGATTGAGGCACTCTATGGTATCCTGACGGATATCGTGGGCTCGGACAAGCTCGTCATCAAAGCTGGAAAAATGGATGCCATGCGGCTCATGCGCTCACCTCAGCGGGGTGAGCGTGTGCTGGCTTTACAGCGCATTATCCTGGAGAATCCGACCATTGACAAGGTGCCGAAGGATGAGGAGATTCCGAAGATCCTGCTGCACCTTTCCGAGAATGTGGCGGATATCATGGCGCGCCGCAGTGTCGAGGACAAGATCGAGCGCAAGATTGCAGAGAAGCTCGAGGAAAACCATCAGGACTATGTCAAGGATATCAAGATGCAGGTCCTGAAGGAAGAGAAAAAGGATATTGAATCGCCGCAGGCGGCGAAGAAGCGGGAGGAGCTCGAGGCACTTGAGAAGGTCAGCCTTACGCAGTCCGTGATGGAACTGCTGCGCCCGAAGAGCCTTGATGAGATCGTCGGGCAGGAACGGGCCGTCAAGGCGCTGGCCTCCAAGCTGTCTTCGCCGTATCCGCAGCATTTGCTGCTCTATGGGCCGCCGGGTGTCGGCAAGACGACAGCTGCACGCCTGGTGCTGGAGGAAGCCAAAAAGATGGCGCATTCTCCGTTTGGAGACAAGGCGCCGTTCATCGAGACGGATGGCACGACGCTGCGCTGGGACCCGCGGGATATGACGAACCCGCTGCTGGGCTCTGTGCATGATCCGATTTATCAGGGTGCGCGCCGGGACCTTGCGGACAGCGGCGTACCGGAACCGAAACCCGGTCTCGTCACGGATGCGCATGGCGGCATCCTGTTCATCGATGAAATCGGTGAAATGGATGAAATGCTCCAGAACAAGCTGCTGAAGGTGCTTGAAGATAAACGTGCCTATTTCGAGTCGGCTTATTATGACCCGACGGATGAGAAGGTGCCGCCGTATATCCGGAAGCTGTTTGAAGCGGGGGCTCCGGCAGATTTCGTGCTTATCGGCGCGACGACGCGGGATGCCTCCCATATCAATCCGGCGCTGCGTTCGCGCTGTGCGGAGATTTATTTCGAGCCGCTCACGCCGAAGCACATCGAGGAAATCGTGCGCAATGCGGCGAAGAAGCTCAAGGTCGAAGTTGAGGATGAGGTCGTGAAGCTCATCAGCGAGTACACAATCGAAGGGCGCAAGGCCATCAACATCCTGGCCGATGCCTACAGCCTTGCACTGGGGCGTCAGCAGGGCGAGAATGATCCTGTCGTCATCCAGAAGAAGGATATCTATGAAGTCGCGCAGGTCAGCCGGCTCTATCAGTTCGTGACGAAAAAGGCTTCGGACAAGGCTGTTGTCGGCCACATCTTTGGGCTTGGTGTAGCAGGCTTCCTTGGCTCGGTCATTGAAATCGAGGCTGTGGCTTTCCCTGCGCATGAAAAGGGCAAGGGGACGGTGCGCTTCAACGAGACAGCCGGCAGCATGGCCAAGGATTCCGTGTTCAACGCGGGCTCGGTCATGCGGCGTATCACGGGCAAGGACATGCACGACTATGATGTGCATATCAATGTCATCGGCGGCGGCAATATTGACGGACCGAGTGCCGGCACTGCCATTCTCGCGGCAATCGTGAGCGCGGTGACAGGCCGCAGGATTCGTCAGGACGTAGCTGTCACCGGGGAGATTTCCCTGCAGGGCCGCGTGCGCCCGGTCGGCGGTGTTTTTGAGAAAGCCTATGGAGCCAAGCAGGCGGGCATCCGCACGCTGGTCATCCCGAAGGAGAACGACAAGGACATCCCGCAGGAGCATCTGGGACTGGACATCCATGCAGTAGAAACGGCTGAAGAGGCCTTTGAATTGATTTTTGCGAAGGAGTAATCTGACATGATAGAAAGAGTACCACCGCAAAACATAGAAGCGGAGCAGGCGGTGCTGGGCGCAATGCTCATCAAGAAGGAAGCCATTGCCGAGGTTTCCGAGATCTTGCGTCCGGAGGACTTTTACCGCGAAGCGCATCGCATTGTGTTTCAGGCGATGATGGAGCTCTTTACGAAGAACGAGGCTGTCGATCTCATCACGGTCACGGAGCAGCTCAGGAAAAACGAGCAGCTCGAAAAGGTGGGCGGCATTGCGTTCATCACTTCGCTGGCCAATGCGGTGCCGACTGCGGCGAACGTCGTGCATCATGCGCATATCGTCGAGGAAAAGGCACAGCTCAGGAATCTCATCAATGCAGCGACGGAAATCGCGGGCACGGCTTATGAGGATAACGAGGATGTCTCGGATGTCATGGATCAGGCCGAAAAAAAGATCCTGGCCGTTGCGGCGCACCAGACCGGCGGCGCCTTTGAGCCGATCAAGGACATCCTGCTCAATACGTTCAGCAAGATCGAGACGCTCTATGAAACAAAGGGGGGCATCACGGGAATTCCGTCCGGCTTCAAGGACCTTGATAACCTGACTTCCGGATTGCAGCCATCGGATCTCATCCTTGTGGCGGCGCGCCCAAGTATGGGCAAGACGGCCTTCACGCTGAACATCGCGACGCATGTGGCCGTCTATGAGAAAAAGCCGGTGGCTTTTTTCTCGCTCGAAATGTCGAAGGAGCAGCTCGTACAGCGTATGCTCTGCTCCGAAGGAGGCATTGACGCACAGCGCCTGCGTGTAGGCGAGCTTGAGGAAAAGGACTGGACACGCCTCATCAGTGCTGCAGACCGGCTGGCCGCAGCGCCGATTTTCATCGATGATACGGCCGGCATCACGGTCATGGAGCTGCGCTCCAAGGCACGCCGCCTGAAAGCAGAGCATGGGCTTGAGCTCATCGTGATCGACTATCTGCAGCTCATGCAGGGGCGGGCAAGCAAGAACAGCGACAACCGTCAGCAGGAAATCTCTGAGATTTCCCGCTCCCTCAAGGCACTTGCACGTGAGCTCAACGTGCCGGTCATCGCACTGAGCCAGCTGAGCCGAAGCGTAGAGTCGCGTCAGGTCAAAAAGCCGATGCTCTCCGATCTGCGTGAATCCGGCTCCCTGGAGCAGGATGCCGATATCGTCATGTTCCTGTATCGTGAGGATTACTATGATCCGGATACCGAGAACAAGAACATCACGGATCTCATCATCGCCAAGCACAGAAATGGTCCGGTCGATACCGTGCAGCTCTTTTTCCACAAACAGTTCACGAAATTCGCGGATTTGTCGCGTATGCAATAGAAGAACGAAATCCCCCGGAAAAGCCAGAATATGCTTTTTCGGGGGATTTTGTCATAATTTTATTTGTTTATTTGCGAAAGATGATTTTACTGAAGCTGTACAGGAGGCGGCGAAGCAAAGACATGACACTGTACACAAAATCTGCCGCACAATGAATGTGCGGCAGTGCTTTTTTCAGGGAAGTTTATTCGTTTTTGGATTTCTTTGACTGCTGCCGGTTGGTTCGTCTTCGTCTGGACGATACGTTCCTGTTACATAGTCCGGATTGCAGCCGCCGGTTACTTTTCCGAGCTCTTCTTCCTTCAGGACTGCCTTTACCTTTTTATCCGTTTTCTTGTCCGTCATTTGAAACACGCTCCCTTTTCATGATGTCGTCTTTTTCTATTGCTTATACGCATGGGTTCTGTTTTCATTACAATTAAAAAAATTTAAGAAGTTGAAGAATAATGCGTAATAGCTTTCCGGTTATCACGTATAAAATATAAAAAGAGAGCCCCTGTCTAAGGTAAAGGAGCGTGTTTAACATGACGGAAATAAAAGATGGCAAAAAGAAAAAAACTGGATCAGATAGGGAAATTTCTAAACTGACGGATGACGAGATGAATAAGATTACTGGCGGATGTATTGGCCCATGGGTTCCTCGGTCCGCGTGGACCCAATCAGAATCGCAAGAAAAAAATCGCTGAAAATAAAGAAGCGTAGTTCAAATGACAGACAAGAAAAACGACAGGAAGGTAAAAGAAGTTTTAAAGGATCAAGAATTGGATAAGGTCATTGGTGGAATGGTCATATTGGTAAGCTATTCTTTTGAACACAAGCTGCCCCCTCGGGGTGGCTTTTTTTTGCCTAAGAATTACAGTTTGTCGGGGAGTTACGTGCTAAGAAAATTTACGGCCGGGCAATTGG
>CAZTAP010000130.1:0-7477 GCA_964611665.1 uncultured Selenomonadaceae bacterium
ATTTTTCGGCTGTTTTCCGCGATTAGTTCCGATAGTGATAAATTATCGGAAGTAATATAGCGGATCTGTTGATCTTTGCTAATTTTTATCTTATCTCTTAGTCTGCAAGCTTTTTCATTGGAACATCGAAAAACTTCATTCGTTTTAGGAAAATCACAACGGCAAAACTTTTGTATCCATTTTCAGGCTGCATTTTCCTCATATGTATATAAATATATGGGAAAACCTTATTTCATCGTTCCTGGGCAATCCTGCAGGGTCACTTTCTGCCAAGTTCCTGAACATATTGTTGATCAGCTCAATCACATTGATTTACCAATTATGCTGATGTCAGTATCATACAATCAAATATTTTTTATAAATAACTATACTTTTACTTGATTTATCTTCTTTAATGTCATAATATATAGTATATAAGTCATATTAAAATATTCTCTATTTTTGAAAGGATGGTTTTTATAAATGATATATGGATTCTTTCGTATTCTATTGAATCGGCCAATGCAGCGTAAAGACTTTGCTATCCGTGCCGCTATCGTTATTGTTCTTTTTGCACTTTGTCAGATCCAGCAAGATTATAAAGAATTTACCGGACCTGCTGAAATTCCTATTCTCATCTATCTAGCATATATCGTTATCCGTCGCTGTAAGGATTTAATGCTCCCAGCCGGCAGCATCCTGGTATTATTGTTTCTCTTGTATATTCCCTACCTTTCTTTATTTGCCCTGCTCTTCCTCTGCTTAGCAAATTCAAAAAATGCAGCGCCTTGTTTTAATGCAAAAGCTCCCGCTGTCTCATCATATAATGCCCGGAAAAACAAGCATCATGTCAGACATCGTTAAACAAAAATGTGGTTGCATCAAGCAACCACATTTTTTACTTTATCCGCCTCCGTGTTATATAGATAAGCAAACCTACGGCCGCAATATCAATAGCCATAAAAGCGCCTAAGAGATCAAATGCCGTCCGCATACCATGGTAATCCGCTACCCAGCCAAAAGCTGCAGCAACTACGGCACCTCCCAGGCCAGTTGCTGCAGTGATCAGCCCCGTAGCCGTAGCTGTACGCCCGCTTGCAAAATCCACAGAATAATTCAACACAGAAGGATATACTGCACCACTGAAAAATCCCATGACAAAGCTCAAAAAGACGGCCAGCCCTGCATCCTGTACAATGCTGAGCAGAAAAGCAAGAATGCTTACGCCAGCGGCTGCAGTCAGCAATACAGATGCTCTTTTTTCATGCCATGCTCCGCAAAGCAAGCGAGAAGGAATCATCGCGAGCCAAAACATAGATAAAGCAAGATAGGAATCCGCACCACCGTGCAATTCGATCTGTACGAAGGAAGTCAGAAAAAAAGCTACACCATTTTCCACTCCGACATAAACAAACATAATAAAACACAGCAGTAAAATCCCGCTGAGCAGCATTTTTCCCGATGGGCTATTTTCCTCCTTATGAAGCTGACCATTTTCCTTTGGTGTAAAATCTACAAAACAGAGTGCTGCCGTAAGCAGAGCTGCTATGCTGCCAACAAGAATAAATAAGATCCGCCAGGAAAATCCACTTTCCAAAAGTACACCGCAAAAAAGCGGAGCTAAAACAGCACCAAGCGCATACATGCTCGTGATGATGCCAAGCTTTTTTCTGCCGCTCAGTGGATACGCATCTTCAAGCCCTGCAATAGCCACAGCCTGCAAGATGCTGATGCTCAATCCAATCACAAAGATACCCAGAACAAAGCTTCGCGCAGCAAGCGTTGTCAGCAATACAATGCAAGCCCCGAGACGAAGAAGCAGAAAAGCCGCCATAACTTTCCGCTTGCCGATCCAGTCAGCCAATGCGCCAAACAGGAGTGGTGCAAGCAGGATTGCAAAAAGCTGTACAGAAGCCAGCAGCCCCATACTGGATGCAGATAAATCAAATTCCTGCCCAATCTTCAACAAACAGGCCTGATAGCCTCCTGCTTCAAAGCCATTCATGAAAATCGTCAAAAACAAAATACCCGCGAGAAAATTCTTGTTTATTGCCGTGCTGCCAAAAGTCATTCGCCTCTTCCCCCTTGTGTGATGATAGTAATCGTCATAAAGGTGTTTTGTCGGCAAGAACGTCTTGCTGACCATTTCCTGCATTCAGGATCTGCATGAATTCTTCACCGGTAATGGTTTCCTTTTCGTAAAGGAAGTCTGCGAGCCGATTCAGTTCATCCTTGTTCTCCGTAAGAATTTGTTTAGCTTTATCATGCTGTTGGCGAACCAGTGCCACTACTTTTTCATCAATTTCTTTTTGCGTTGCCGGTGAGCAGGCAAGTGATGTATCCCCTCCCAGATATTGATTCGTAACCGTCTCCATAGCCACCATATCAAATTCCTCACTCATACCATAGCGCGTGATCATTGCACGGGCCAACTTCGTCGCCTGTTCAATATCGTTTGAAGCACCTGTGGTAATACAGCCAAAGGCCACTTCCTCTGCCGCACGTCCGGCAGTAAAGGTTGCAATCTTATTCTCCAGCTCTTCTTTTGACAACAGATACTTATCCTTCTGTTCTACCTGCATCGTATAGCCAAGTGCCCCGGAAGTACGCGGGATAATGGTAATCTTTTGTACCGGTGCAGAATTGCTCTGCTTAGCTGCCACCAAAGCATGCCCGATTTCATGGTAGGCAACTGTATGTTTTTCTTTATCCGAAAGGATCGCATTCTTTTTCTGATATCCTGCAATAACAACCTCAACGCTTTCTTCAAGGTCTGCCTGAGTAACCAGCTGCCGATTTGCCCGCACAGCACGCAATGCGCCTTCATTGACAATATTGGCAAGCTCAGCGCCAGAAGCCCCGGCTGCCATTCGTGCAATCGTATGAAAGTCTACGCTTTCCGCCACCTTGATTTTCTTCGCATGAACCTTCAGGATATCTTCCCGTCCTTGCAAATCCGGCAGTTCAACAGGTACACGGCGGTCAAAACGCCCTGGGCGCAGAAGTGCCGGGTCGAGGGATTCCGGACGGTTGGTCGCCGCCAGAATGATGACGCCGTTATTTCCTTCAAATCCATCCATTTCTGTAAGCAGCTGATTCAATGTCTGTTCGCGCTCATCATTCCCCATCGCACTGCCATTGCGTTTCTGACCGATTGCATCGATTTCATCAATAAAGACAATGCACGGCGCTTTTTCCTTGGCCTGCTTAAAAAGATCACGTACCTTAGAAGCTCCCATGCCCACAAACATCTCAACAAATTCCGATCCAGCAATTGAAAAGAACGGCACCTCTGCCTCGCCTGCCACTGCTTTGGCCAGCATCGTCTTGCCTGTTCCCGGCGGCCCGACAAGCAGGACGCCTTTTGGCATTGCTGCACCAATGGCAGAGTACTTATCCGGATTATGCAGATAGTCCACGATTTCTGAAAGATTTTCCTTCGCTTCATCCTCTCCGGCAACATCCTTGAAATGGATACCATCCGACGAAGGCACATAGACCTTTGCCTGATTCTTGCCAAACCCAAACATCATAGAATTTCCGCCGCCAGCCCGGTCCATGAGCTTCTTGTTCATATACTGTCCGATGGCAAAGAAAATCAATAATGGCAGGACCCAGGTTTCAATGAAGCTCATGATTGGCGATTCCTTCTCCTTGATGTCCTGTGAAAAGGTCACTCCCGCCTTATGCAGACGCTCTGTGAGATTTGCATCCGACATCAGACCTGTACGGTAAGTTTTCTGATCCTTATCCGTAAACAAGATCTGGTTGTCCTGCATCTCCACTTTATCGATCTGCTGATTTTCCGTCATATTCATAAATGTTCCATAATCGACCTTCTCAATCTGCATCTGGTCGATATAGGGCTTTGCCATTGCATTGAACATCAAAATCAAAAACAAGGTCAGAATATAATAAAACAGCATCGGCTTTTTTGGTGCCTTAACTTCTTTCATCCTCATCACATCCTTACTATAAGAATTCGAAGTCCGAACAGAAAAACCCTTTTTCCCACAAATGAAATCTATAGAATAAACTTTCTGACTTTTGACACAAGGAATCTTTTAGGAGTATGATAGGATTATCTTATTCCTAAGGAGAGATTACCATTGACTGCTTATCTTTATCTTATTGTTGTCATCCTCGTTGCTATTCTTTTTGTCTTTGAAATGCGCCGTTCCCTGAAACGCTCCAACATCACAAATCAGCTGATCCATGACTATATTGACCATCTTCAGGATAAAAGCCTGCTGGATAAGATCTATACCTACTGCACGACAGACTATAAGCTGCGCCGCATCATGGCGCGCCACCATGCAACCCGTGAAGACCTTGACGTCATCTACCAAAAGCTCCTGATCTGGGGAAATTTCAAAAAAGGCCGCCGCTTTGTGCCGATTTCTTCCTTCTTTTTTACGACCTCACTGGAATACCTTCTGAAGCATAAAGATGATGATGCCAAGAAAATCACCATGCGTATGATGAACTTTTTCCATATATGATATTGTAAACAAAAAACCGCTCAGCCGAGCGGTTTTTTGTTTACAATTTACCTGCAGTCGCAGCATATACGGCAAAACGCTGCGTACCATCCAACGCCAGTGCAGCATTGAGCTTGTCATCATAAAAAGCACCTACTGCACAGACACCGATCTGCCTGGTCTGTGCTGCAAGATAGAGATTCTGGCAGACATGGCCCGCATCAAGGAAAAGATAGCGCCAGGCGCGGGCACCGAACATGTACTCCATACGCTGTAGCTCAGCTGTCCAGATGAACGTAACCGCGCTGTTCCTGACCATTGCCCCGGCCTTGAAGCCATCTGCCACTGCTCCAAGTCTCTCAGCTGCAGGATCCACGAGCAGCAGAGCATGCTCAAGCGGAAGAAAACGATAGAGGCCTGGCGCCAGACCTTCAACCCGCTGCAGATAAAGATAGGTTTCAAATGCATGACGTGCGCCTGCCGATGGCACATTACGCATCGTTCCGCCGCCAGGCAGCCCCATCTTGACCCCCTGTGTACACCAAAGCAGAAAAGAAAGCTCCTTCAAAGAAAGGTCTTTTCCACTATATTCGCGTACCGTAGAGCGAAGCTCGATGAGCTCGAGAAAATTCACTTCCTGATCCGGCAGCAATTCCGGCTCTGGAAGCTCAATGAGCTTTGCCGCTGCAGCATACGGAACTTCGGGAACCGGCGGCTGTTCGCCGCGGCTTCTTGCCGTGTCCTGGCAATTTTCCAGTATTGTTGCCTGTAGAAATTCTTCGCCAATATTCTTCATCATGTTCTCCACGCTCACATATCCGGACGTACGCCCGTTTTCCCTTCGAATTTATGATAAGCCGCACCCTTACGGCGTCCCATGAGTTCCGCAAAAAGCTCATCCGGGGAAATATTATGGAAGGCAAGCAGTACCAGACAATGATACCAAAGATCACCCATTTCATACAGAATGTCTTTTTTCTCCATATTCTTTGAGGCAATAACGGTCTCAACGGCTTCCTCGCCGACTTTCTTCAGGATTTTATCCTGTCCTTTATCAAACAGATAATTTGTATAAGACCCCTCAACCGGATTCAGGCGGCGGTCCTGAATGACATGATAGAGTTCATTCAAAACTTCAGCCAGAGAACGCTGCGGCTCTTCCGGAATTATCGCAACTCCCTTTTGATTCTCGCCGAGACGGCGTCCGCTGAAGCAGGAATACGTTCCGGTATGACACGCAACACCCGTCTGATGTACCCGTACCAAGAGCGTGTCCCCATCACAATCATAGGAAACTTCCCGCACCTTCTGCACATTTCCAGAAGTCTCGCCTTTCTGCCAGAGTTTCTGACGGCTGCGGCTGAAAAACCACGTATAGCCAGTCTCCAGCGTTTTTTCCAACGACTCCCTGTTCATATAGGCCAGCATGAGCACCTGGCCGTTTTCCTCCTGTACCACCGCTGGTACAAGGCCTTTCTCGTCAAATTTCACCATGGAAATATCCATTAGAATCTTACCTCCACTCCGCGCGACTTTAAATAATCCTTCACCTGTCTCACCGTAAACTGACCATAATGGAATACAGATGCAGCCAGTACCGCATCTGCCTTGCCAAGCGTCAGTACATCATAGAAATGCTCCAGCTTTCCCGCGCCGCCGGAAGCAATGACCGGAACATCCACCATCTCTGATACGGCCCGCGTAAGCGGTATATCATACCCATCCTTCGTACCATCCGCATCCATACTGGTCAGCAGGATTTCGCCTGCCCCAAGGGATACGGCCTTCCGGATCCATTCCAGGCAGTCCAGTCCGGTTGGCGTGCGGCCGCCATTGATATAGACCTCCCAGCTGTTTTCGCCGCTGCGCCGTGCATCTACAGCCAGTACAATGCACTGCCGGCCAAACTTTTCCGCCCCCTGACGGATCAGCTCCGGATTCCTGATGG
Organism: uncultured Selenomonadaceae bacterium; assembly: GCA_964611665.1. Taxonomy (GTDB): domain Bacteria; phylum Bacillota; class Negativicutes; order Selenomonadales; family Selenomonadaceae; genus CAZTAP01. The sequence continues at coordinate 6,409 of CAZTAP010000130.1, forward strand.
CAGCCGTATTCAGGGAAGTCTTATCCGCACCAGCCTTCAGCATGGCCCGCATATCTTCAACCGTACGGATACCGCCGCCGACAGTAAATGGAATGAACACCTGCGAAGCACAATCCGAGGCAACCTGTACCATGGTATTGCGCTTCTCATTCGATGCAGTAATATCCAGAAAAACGAGCTCGTCGGCCCGTTCCTTATCATATCTCGCCGCAAGCTCGACCGGATCTCCGGCATCCCGAAGGCCGACAAAATTCGTGCCCTTGACCACACGGCCATCTTTTACATCGAGACAAGGAATAATACGCTTTGTATACATTTTAGTCCTCCTTTGCCGCAATTTCAAGAGCTTCATGTAAATCAAGCGAACCGGTATAGATGGATTTGCCGACAATGACGCCTTCAATGCCATCCTTTTCCCGTGCCTTAACCGCCTTGATATCCTCAATGGATTTTACACCGCCGGAAGCTATGATTTTTATTCCGCTCGCTTTTGCCAGGTCTGCCGTGGCTTCGACATTGACGCCCGAAAGTGTGCCATCACGGGAAATATCCGTATAAATAATGGTTTTCACGCCTGCCTTCGCCATCTCCTGCGCCAGTTCCTCAACCCTGACATCGCCGGACACACCCCAGCCATCAACAGCCACGATTCCATCCTTCGCATCGATTCCAACAACGATGCGCTCACCGTATTTAGCACAGGCCGTCCTGACAAGTTCCGGGTCACGCACGGCAACCGAGCCAAGAATGACACGCTGGACGCCAAGCCCCAGTACCTCATCGATGTTCTGCATCGTGCGGATACCGCCGCCAAGCTCTGCCGGAATGTTTACCGTCTGCAGGATTGCCCGTACGGTTGGCAGATTCACGGATTTACCAGCCAGGGCTCCATCCAGATCGACCAGATGCAGGTACTGCGCACCCTGTGCCTGCCACTTTTGCGCCATCTCCTCAGGCTTATCGGAAAAAACGGTTTCCTGATGAAAATCTCCTTTAACTAAGCGGACACATTTGCCGCCGCGAATATCAATTGCTGGAAAAATAAGCATAGTACGTCCCTCCGAAAGAA
>CAZTAP010000131.1:0-7418 GCA_964611665.1 uncultured Selenomonadaceae bacterium
TTCTTCGCGACCGCATTGATGAGACGCACCGTCTCCTTTGCAATATAATAGCCTGGCGCAGCCTTGCCGCCAAAGAAATACGTTGTTGGCAGCGTGCGGTAAGTAGAATCATTCTTCAAGCGATGATACTGATACATGATATGCAGGATATTCATGATCTGTCGCTTGTACGAATGGATGCGCTTGACCTGGATATCGAACTTGGAATCCGGATCGATCTTGATTCCATTGTGCTCCATCGTATACTGGGCAAGTGCTGTCTTGCGCAGATGCTTGATTTTCCAAAGGCTTTCCAGGAACGGCTTATCGCCGGTAAATTCCTGCAATGTATGCAGTGCCTCTGGCTTTTTGCGCCATTTCGTTGAAATTGTATCATCGATGAGATCTGCCAGCTCCGGATTAGCAGCGATGAGCCAGCGGCGATGCGTAATACCGTTGGTCTTGTTATTGAATTTGCCCGGATAGTATTCATTGAAATAACGCAGCGTATCTGATTTCAGGATATCCGAGTGGATCTTGGCTACACCGTTTACACTATGCCCGCCAACAATCGCCAGACGTGCCATATGGACCTGTCCGTCCTGAAGAATAGACAGCTCACGAACCCGCGTTTCGTCGCCCGGATAGCGCTGACGTACCGTCTCCAGATGACGGCGGTTGATTTCTTCGATAATCATATAGATACGCGGCAGCAGCGGTTTGAACATATCCACCGGCCATTTTTCCAATGCTTCCGGCATAATCGTATGATTCGTATAGGCCACGGTTTCCGTTGTGATCTTCCAGGCATCATCCCACTCCATGCCTTCCTCATCGACGAGGATACGCATGAGCTCAGCAACAGCAACAGCCGGGTGTGTATCATTGATATGAATGGCGATCTTGTTTGCAAGATCATAAAGATCCGTGCCCGTTTTCTTGTAATGGCGGATGATGCTCTGCACACCTGCTGATACAAAGAAGTATTCCTGAATGAGACGCATGCGGCGCCCATCATAGGAGCTGTCATCCGGATACAGATACTGCGTAATGCTTTCGACAAAGTGACGATAATCATTCTTGGCACGAAGCTGCTCCTGCGTAAGTGTACCATAATCGGAGAAATCCCGATTGACCTCGGCATTCCAAAGACGCAGCGTATTGACGGTATTGTTCTTGTAGCCCACGATTGGCACATCATACGGCACAGCCATAACAGACATATAATCCTCGTGTACAAGCTTCAGCGAGCCATCCGGCATTTCCTTCATATAGGCATTGCCGTTGAATTTTACATCGATGGCTTTATCCGGCTTGCGGTATTCCCAGACAAAGCCATCCTTCAGCCAGTTATCCGGAATCTCTACCTGATTTCCCTCAATGATTTTCTGCTCGAACAGCCCGTATTGGTAACGAATGCTGCAGCCGTGCCCCGGCAATCCCAGCGCTGCCATAGAGTCGATGAAACAGGCTGCGAGCCTTCCGAGGCCGCCATTGCCAAGACCTGCATCCGGCTCTTCCGCAAAAAACTTTTCCATATCAATACCAAGTTCTTTGAGCGCCTCCTTAAAGATCTCCCGCTCACCGAGATTGATGAGGTTCGTGTTCAGAAGACGGCCAAGCAGGAACTCAATCGAGAAATAATAAATCTGTTTCTCCTGCCGCTCCATATAGGCTTTGTTCGTTTTTATCCAGTTTTCTGTTATATTCTGCTTCAAAGTTGATGCGATTGTTGTGTAAATCTCATGTGATGTAAGTTCACTGATGTCTCTTCCCCAGAGGATATGCGCCATAGACACGAATCTTGCCTTAAGGCTTTCCTTTTTTAAATCCTTTTCCTTATCTTTCGCCAAAGAAACCACTCCCTACCTCTCATTCATATTCAAATCTATAAAATACAGGAAGCCGCTACAGATAATATGCACTGCCCATCGGGCAGGGCACACGCCTCTCCAGCGGCTTCCATGCTGATTTTAGATCACAACGTTCTTCGTAACGATCAACGGATAATTTGGTGCTCCCTTGAGCCATTTATCCGGTGTGATGACCACATTCTTATCGCAAATGACATTCTCAATCAGCGAATTATCCCGCACATCGCATTTCTGCATAATGATGCTGTTCTTGATTTTTACCCCTTCGCCAACCATTACGCCACGGAACAAAATACTGTTCTCAACTTCGCCGCGAATGATGCAGCCATTGGCTACCAGTGAATTCGTGACTTTCGCTGTATCTTTATACTGTACAGGAACTTCATCCTTGCTCTTCGTGTAGATATATTCCTGTCCCATAAAAAGTTCTTCCCAGTTCTCCGGCTCCAGTATATCCATACTCGCCTTATAATAGGACGATGTAGAAGCAATACGCGCCGCATACCCTTCATGGCGGTAGCCATAGATGGAATATTCCGCTGCACGCCGGATAATACCATCCAGCAGCAGATCCATGCCCCCATGCTCATAAGAGTAGCGGACCATATCGACAAAAACCTGTTTTTCCATGAGATAAACGCCCATAGAAACCTGAGAGCCCTCATATACCGCCGGCTTTTGTGCAATGTCCTCTACAAGACCATTGTCCGCAGTTTCCAGGATCACGCCCTCTCCTTCTTCTTCCGCAGGAGCAATACTGTAAACCATAGTAATATCCGCACCCGTATTCTGGTGGAAACGCAGCGCATTCGTGAAGTCCATATTATAGACGAAATTACCGCTTGCCAGCAGCACATATTTCTGTTCACTATGCTCAACAAAATCAATATTATGATAGAAGTTCTTCAAATCGCCCGCACGATTCGTCGCATCCTCCTTCACTGCCGGCAAATAAAAGAGACCTTCATGGCGGCGCGCCAGATCCCAATCTTTACCCGAACGAAGATGGTCCAGAACAGAACGCGCTTTATCCGGCAGCATAATGCCAACATGTCCAATTCCGGAATTAACCATGCTTGACAAGGCAAAATCGATGATACGATACCGCCCGGCAAACGGAATCGAGCCGATTGGCCGATTCTCTGCCATCTCTTTGATTAAATCATCTTTCTCCTGAAGATTGATGATTCCCATTACACTTTTCACTATTCATCCACTCCGATCAAAGATATCAGCCAGCCTGCTTGCTGCCAGTCTCAACAGTCACGGTCTCGCCTTCCGGAATGACCGCTATCGCTCCCTCGCTGCCGATGACCTTCGCACCTTCAGCAACCTCTGAATTCTGTGCGAGGATTGCGTGATCTACATGCGCGTTCTCCGCAATCGTCGTGAACGGCATGATGACAGAATTCTCTACGCGTGCTCCCTTGGCAATCCGAACGCCAGGGAAAATCACCGAATTCACAACCTCGCCAAAAATCATGGAGCCTTCACTGACCATGGACTTGCGAACTACCGCATCCTTGCCGACAAAATGCGGCGGCATCGATGGATTGGAAGAATAGATCTTCCAGGTATCATCCAGTGAGAACGGCGGCTCATCCTGCAGCAAATCCATATTTGCCTGCCAAAGGCTCTCTATCGTTCCGACATCTTTCCAATAGCCATCAAATGCATACGAGTAAAGCCGGGCCTTGTCCGCAAGCATCTTTGGAATGATATTCTTGCCAAAATCATGACTTGACATCGTATCCTTGGCATCTTCCTCCAGATAACGCTTCAAAAAGCTCTTCGTAAAAATATAAATACCCATAGAAGCAAGATTACTCTTCGGCTTTGCCGGTTTTTCCTCAAACTCGTTGATACGGCCGTCTTCATCTGTATTCATGATACCGAACCGAGGCGCCTCATCCCACGGAACTTCAAATACGCCGATGGTTGCCTCAGCTTTATTCATCTTATGCGCTTCCAGCATCCAGGAATAGTCCATCGTATAAATATGGTCCCCGGAAAGTACCAGCACATACTCCGGATCAACAGAATCAATAAAGTTCAAATTCTGATAGATTGCATCTGCTGTTCCTTTATACCAGTCTGCTCCTTTTTCACGTGCATATGGCGGCAGTATAAATACGCCACCGTCTTTTTTATCCAGATCCCAGGCACCGCCCGTTCCCAGATAATTATGCAATTCAAGCGGGCGATATTGTGTAAGGACACCAACCTTGTCAATTCCTGAATTTGCGCAATTGCTCAACGGAAAATCAATAATCCGGTATTTCCCCCCAAACGGAACTGCCGGTTTCGCTATTTTCTTCGTGAGTGCACCGAGGCGGCTGCCCTGTCCGCCCGCCAAAATCATTGCTAAGCATTCTGTCTTTCTCATAAAAATCCCCCCTGGATCATCCTGCGTACAAAAGCAAACTCTCTCATGCTTATCTTTTCATCTGCGTTTGTCCCTAAAATATTCTTCTACAAAAAAGCGTTTTTTCCTGCCAGAAGAACACATTTTACTATAAAAAGTCCAAAATTAAATAACTCCTGCCACAATTGTCACACAACCATAAGCTTTTCTCATGCATCCTTATCTATCATAATCCAGGGCCAATCTGTCACTGCAGAAAACCATCCCTCTTCTTATGCTTCCTTAAATAAAACGTAAGCTTTTTCCAGCTATGTGCAGCCGCAACACCTCCTAATATTCATAATTTCCAAATCTTCCAAAGAACACATTGAATATGTTCAACTCCATAAATATTATATTTCCACAAAACTTGATAGAATCCTCCATTTAAAAACAAGTTTTTTTCTTTTTTTCTAGAAAATCTACATTTTTCGTTAAATTCGGTAAAAAGAAAAAACATTAAACCACATTTACAAGCTTTTGCTAAAATGATAGTATGAAAAATAAACGATTGAGCTTGGGAGGCTTTATTATGGACTTATTGAAACAACGTATATTAGCTGAAGGCTTTGCCCTGCCTGGCAATGTCCTCAAAGTGGATTCCTTTCTGAACCACCAGATCGACCCCATACTTTCCAGTGCAATGGGAAAAGAATTTGCCGCTCTTTTCCGCGAAGCAAAAATCGATCGTGTGCTCACAATCGAAGCATCCGGCATTGCAATCGGGCTCACTACTGCTCTCGAACTCGGCACCCCGCTGGTTTTTGCACGTAAGAAAAAATCCGTGCTCATGACAGAAGAAGCATATTCTACGCAAGTATTCTCCTACACAAAAAAAGAAACTAACAATATTTCTGTGTTAAAGAAATTTTTGCCCAAAAATGAGCGCATCCTGATCATTGATGATTTCCTTGCAAACGGTGATTCCGCCCTCGGTCTTGCACGTCTTGTCGAGGAAGCCGGCTCCGAAGTCGCCGGCATCGGCATCGTAATCGAAAAAGCGTTTCAGGCCGGACACAAACGCATCCTGGATGCAGGCTATCGCCTGGAAGCTCTTGCAAGCATAAAATCACTGGATAATTGCCAGATTACCTTTACCGACTGATTGCTAAGGGATAGAAAAAGAGGTTAGTGCACAAAACGCGCTGTTCTGTACACTAACCTCTTTTTTTATTTGCAGCTCACATGAACGCCAAAAAAACCGCCCCCAGAAACAGGGTAACCGACAGGCCTCTGAGCATACCCGCCAAAGCCTTTCCATACCTGCCGCAAAAGATCTCTGCAGGAGAACGAAGTTCAAACAAAAGAAAAGACAAGGTCAAAAAAACGACCGGAATATCCGACTGGTTCACCGCATAAAAAAACAAAATTACAGCGAGCAGCATGCTGGAAGCTTCCCCACGTGTAAACCCCATCGCCCGTCTTGTACTTTTTTCCGGCTCAGCCGTATCCTGCTTTAGAAAATAGTTTTTATTTGCCATGCAGATATCCCCTCAACAACGTTTCCTTTACAGCATACTTGCAGCTGCCTCACGCAAATCCGGCAGCTGATCATAAAGATTCTGTCCCGGACACTCCGTGCTGTTCAGATCCCGGTGACCAACAATCGAGCCCGCACCCGGACGGATGCGATAAATCTGGCAAAGCTGCGCAACAAGAGCTGCTGCTGCATCCAGCTGCGCCCCCGTCGGCACGGCCACCTGAAAGTTTCCCACAAGATTGATGCCAATCGTATGATCGTTCTCACCATAACAATGCGCTCCTACTGCATCGCGCGGCCTTCCCCGCTCTATGCTTCCATCTTTGTGGATGACATAATGATAGCCAATGCCAGCCCAGCCATTATGCAAATGCCAGCGGTGGATTTCCGCTGCGGAAACTTCATGATCTGTACCGCCTACATGATGGATGACGATCATATCCGTAACCGTACGATTCGTAAGCGACAGAAAGCGCAGATAAGTTTCCCTGATCTGTACACCACGTGCAGAAGCCTCCGGAATTCCCGACAAAATCGGGGAAAGACAGAGCCCTGCCGTTGTATATAGCATCTTCTTTAAAAATTTTCTTCGGTTCATGAAAAGACTTCCTCATACTTTTGATTATCTTTTTTATTATACCTTATTCTCAGGCATAAAACAAAAGCAAATCTTTTTTATTCTTCTTCCTGCCAAAATCTGCATATTATTTCTGTGTTTCCTTATTTTTATGTTGAATACTCCTCTGTTTTATTTTATAATAAAGATTACAGAAAATAAGGAGGAATATTGTATGCTTGGTATAGAACGCCGTCGTAAAATCATGGAACGATTGAATCAGGACCGTAAGGTCTATGTCTCAGATCTCAGCCAGTTATTCGCCGTCACAGAAGAAACGATCCGCCGTGATCTCGAAAAGCTGGAAAATCAGGACCTGCTGCGCCGCAGCTACGGTGGTGCCGTACTCAACGAGCATACAAGTGAGGATCTTTCCTTCATCAAACGCACAGCCATCAACAGCGAGGACAAGGAACGCATTGCCGAAAAGGCTGCCAGTCTCATCAGCGATGGCGATACAATCATGGTGGATTCCAGCACGACCTGCCTGGCCCTGCTGCAGCATCTGAAGCAAAAGAAAGACCTGACCATCATCACGAACTCCATCCGTCTGGTCAATGACTTCGTGAACTCCCCCTTCCGCATGATTTCCAGCGGCGGCATCCTGCGCGCTCATTCCTATGCCCTTACCGGCAGCGTTGCCTGTGCCACTTTAAAAAAATATTATGTCGACCTTGCCATCATCAGCTGCAAGGGCATCGACCGCGAGAAAGGCCTCATGGAATCCAATGAAGAAGAAAGTGAAATCAAGCAAATCATGATTGAGCAGGCCAAAAAAGCTATCCTGCTCGCCGACCATTCAAAATTTGGCAAAACAGCCTTCATCAAGACCTGCGATTTGGGCAGGATTTCCGCTATCGTCACCGATACAAACCCCGGCGATACCTGGAAAGAATTTTTAGCAAAGCAGCAAATTACATTGATTTCCTAAAAAATCCGTCTCATCAATGATGATGAGACGGATTTTTTACCATTTGCATACACTTAGGGACGGTTCTTTTTTGTTCACAAATTACAGTTTGTCGGGGAGAACATTTTTTAGAGCTTATCGAATTAACAATAGGA
>CAZTAP010000132.1:0-7414 GCA_964611665.1 uncultured Selenomonadaceae bacterium
AAAATTATCCATGGAAAAACTGCAGGAACTCGGCCGCATGAATGGCCTGCTTTAAAAAATAAACGCACAACACCGGGCATTAGCTAATCGCAGCTATGCCCGGTGTTGTGTTTGAAAGATAAACTGTAATTTGAGGACAAAAAAGGATTGTCCTCAAACTATCCATACCTAAGAATATGATTTGCAAACATCTGATACACTGATATAATGAAAGAATAGAGTATCAAAAAAGTGGAGGATGAAACGATGAAGCGAATTGATCGGATTTATGAATACATCAAAAAGAAATCTGCGGGCTATACGCTGGATACACTTAAGGGGCGTATCGGTGTGGATGCACAGGAAATCGCGGAAGCTTTGGATATCCTGCGCAATAACGTGAGCATGGAGCTCAATGCCCTGCATCGTCAGGACCGTATCGTGAAGATCATGGGGCGGCCTGTGCTGTATTTCGACAAAGAAACCCTGGAGAATCTCTGTGGTGAGCCCATTGGCATGGGACCCTGCCAGTTCAATACCATGGAAGAGTGTGTCAAAAACACTGCAGCAGCTGGCAAAGGGCCGTTTGACCGGCTTATTGGTGCGGAAAAAAGCCTCAAAAAGCAGGTTGAGCAGGCCAAGGCTGCGATACTCTATCCGCCGGACGGACTGCACACGCTCATTGTCGGGCAGACTGGCGTAGGCAAGACGCTTTTTGCCCATATGATGTTTGAATACGGCAAGGCCATGCATCGTTTTGCTGATGATGCGCCGTTCATCACGTTCAACTGTGCGGACTACTATAACAACCCGCAGCTGCTGATTTCCCATATCTTTGGACATATCAAGGGCGCCTTCACGGGTGCGGATACGGCTAAGGCCGGCCTTGTCGAGTCAGCGGACAATGGCGTGCTTTTCCTTGATGAGATCCATCGCCTGCCGCCGGAAGGCCAGGAGATGATTTTCTATTTCATCGATACCGGTACGTTCAACCGCCTGGGCGAGACGACGCGCAGCCGCCATGCCAAAGTGCTCATCATCGGCGCGACGACAGAGGATCCGAGCTCAGCGCTGACCAAGACTTTTGTGCGCCGCATTCCGAACATCATTACCATCCGGCCGCTGGCAGACCGTTCACTCGAAGAAAAAATCGACATCATCAAGCTGCTGCTTGCGGATGAGGCACAGCGCATCAACAAACCTGTACGCATCACCGTGGAATCAATCAAGGCTCTGATCGGCAGCATATCGACGGGCAATGTAGGACAGCTCAAATCCAACATCAAGCTGCTTTGTGCCAAGGCATTTCTGAACGGTATTGATAATCCGCAGTATATCGAAATCGATTTCAAGATGCTGCCGGCCAATATCCGCAACGGCCTTCTGACACTCAGTGCAAACCGCAAGGAACTGGCGGAGCTCACGCAGTTCATCGATGAACCGCTGCTCGTGACGCCTCCGGGTGAAAAGTATCCGCTCACAAGCAGCGATGATACAGAAAAGGAGCCGTTCAATCTTTATCAGGTCGTTGAGGACAAGGTTGAACTGCTGAAGGGCGAGGGCATCCGGGATGACCTCATCAAGCAGATCGTGGCTACCGATGTCAATGTGTATATCAAATCCTTCTATAATAAAAATGCTGTATATATGTCCACACGCGAACGCCTGCTGAAGATCGTCGATAAATCCCTGGTCGATTTTTCCGAGCAGATTGGCCTCTTCGTGCAGAAACGCATGAACCGCGGCTATCGCGACCGCTTCCTCTATGCGTTCAGCCTGCATCTGTCGGCGTTCCTGAAACGTGTGAAGGCCAAGGAGACCTTCCCGTATACGGCGGAGATAGAGGGCGCTATTCCTCCGGATTCCCTTTCCTTCCAGGTAGCTATGGAAATCAAGGAAATGATTGAGGAACACTACCATATCGAGGTGCCGCGCACGGAAATCGAATACATTGCCCTGCTGCTGGAATCGGCAGAGGATGAGGAAAAGGAAGAAAAAGTCATCATCATGGTAGCCACGCATGGCAAGAGCACCGCGACATCCATGGTCGAGGTGGCTCAGAAACTTTTCAGCACAGAAGATACCAATCTCATCGCAATCGATATGCCGCTGGAGGTCAAGCCGCAGGAGACGCTGGAAAAAATGATTGCTCGCCTGCAGGAGCTCAACTATCAAAAGGGTGTGCTTGTGCTGGCGGATATGGGCTCCTTGTGCAATCTCGGCGCGATGATCATGGAACGCCTCAAGGTGCAGGTACGCACCATTGATATGGTATCGACGCCGCTCATCCTGGAAGCGATGCGCAAGGCGGATATCGTAGGCATGGATCTCAACAGCATCTATGAGTCCCTGCTGAATTTCAAGGGCTATGAGATCGTGGATTTCACGGAAAATGCCGAGACGGATGGTCAGGAGGCCATCGTGACCATCTGTTCCTCCGGGCAGGGCGCGGCCATCAAGCTCAAAGAGCTCGTCGAAGAGATCCTGCAGCATCTTGTGGAGCGGCCTGTCGAGGTCATCCCGATCGGCATCACCGACATGGAACATCATCTCAGGGATATCGCGCTGCGCTACAAAATCGTGGCAGCCGTGGGTATGGTCAAGCCAAAAAGCGATATTCCGTTCATTCCGCTGGAAGAGCTTATTGACGGCAAAGGCGAAAAAATCCTCAGCAATCTGCTCAAGCATAACGTGAAACTTGTGGAGCGGGAAAAGAAGAACGTAGTCGTACAGCGGCTTTGCGAGGAATCCCTGCAAAAATTCCTGACCTATCTGAATCCAGCCAAGGTCATGAGTGTATTATTGGAATTTGATAGTGTATTGGAAAAAGAAATCGGCAAGGTATTCAGCAATCCAATCCGTATCCGTTTAATCGTTCATTGTGGATGTGCATTAGAAAGAATTGTGACGCACAGCCCGTTGGTTTACAAAGGGAACAAAGAAGAAGTCGATACACAAAAGCTCAAGGCAGTCAAAAAAGCGGCTAGTGTATTTGAAAAAAGCCTGAATCTCAGGCTTGAAGAGGATGAATACTACTTTATGGCCGATATGCTTTAAGAATTATAGATACACTATAGCTGAAAATAGCTATAGTGTATTTTTATGCTATTTTTCAGACAGTATCAAAGTGTATTGGATTTAGAATGATAGAGTATCTTTTTGGTATTGAGAGTATTAATTTGCAGAAAAATGCGTGGAGAAACGTGCAAAATCAAATGTTTTCGTTTTGATACACAAAGTTGGCACGCGTCTTGCATTATATAGGGGTGTAAGACAGTGATACTCAGAAACAAAGGGTATAATGGTCAATTTTTATTTATAAGGTAAACTTTCAAGGAGGTAAGGTCATGTTCGCAATTATTGTTGGTACACATGGTAAGTTTTCTGAAGAGCTCGTCAAGACCTGCGAGATGATCTGCGGAGCTACGCAGAACGTCGCAGCGGTAACCCTGGTCCCAGGCGAAGGCCCGGATGATGTGGTCAAGAAATATGAGGAAGCTATTGCAAAGATGGATACGGAGGGCGGCGTACTCTTCCTGAACGATCTGTTCGGGGGCAGTCCGTACAATGCAGCCTGCCGTCTGGTCATCAACAACGAGAAATACGGCATTGTTACAGGCGTAAACCTTCCAATGCTCATTGAGATGGTTGGTGCCCAGATGATCGATGAAGGCTCGGATATCAAGGAGCTTATGGAAAAGGCTGTAGAAGCTGGCAAGGCTGGCACGCAGACGTTCCATGCAAGTGCAATCGCAGTAGATGAGGAGGATGATTTATAATGAAAATCGTATTAGCAAGAATCGATGACCGTCTGATCCATGGTCAGGTAGCAACCGTATGGTCCAAGGTAACGGGCTGTGAACGCATCATCGTTTGTGATGATGAGGTAGCAAAGGATGCCATCCGTTCAACTCTTTTGAAGCAGGTTGCGCCTCCGGGCATCAAATCCAGCGTTGTCGATGTCGACAAGGCTGTCCGCGTTTACAACAACCCGAAGTATGCAGACACGAAATGCCTGCTGCTCTTCACGAACCCGACGAGCGTTCTGCGCATGGTCGAGGCTGGCGTGGATATCAAGAGCATCAACATTGGCGGCATGAGCTTCAAAGAAGGCAAGCATCAGATCACGGGTGCTGTTTCCGTAAACGATGAGGATACGGCAGCGTTCAAGAAACTCAACGAAAAGGGCATTGAGCTCGAAATCCGTAAAGTTGATACGGATAAGAAAGTTATGTTGATGGATGTGCTCAAATAAGCATACCCATTTATCATAAGGGGAGTATGTTGCAGAGAAGACAGACCCTTCGGTCCGGCCGATTGCAGGCGGCTGAACTGCAAGGGAAAGTCTTTGGCGGCAATATACAAAAAATTATATATTTTTTTAAATGGAGGGAAATATAATGGAACTCAGCAGCATTCAAATTTTGGCGATCTTCATTGTATCGGCAGTAGCTGGTATGGGAAGTGTACTGGATGAATTTCAGACACACCGTCCGCTCATTGCCTGCACACTCACAGGTCTTATTCTTGGCGATATGACAACTGGTATCATCATTGGTGGTACACTTGAAATGATGGCTCTTGGCTGGATGAACATCGGTGCCGCAATGGCGCCGGATGCGGCTCTCGCTTCGGTCATTTCCACAATTCTTGTTATCGCTGGTCATCAGAGCATCGGCGCTGGTATCGCAATTGCTATGCCGCTTGCCGCAGCTGGCCAGGTTCTCACGATTCTCTGCCGTACCCTTACGGTTGTATTCCAGCACTGGGCTGATGGCTATGCAGAAGAGGGCAACCTCAGAGGCATTGATATCTGCCATATGGGTGCACTCCTTATCCAGGCGTTCCGCGTAGCTATTCCGTCGGTTCTCGTTGCTATGTACATTGGCACAGATGCAGTACAGAACCTTCTCGCAGCTATCCCGCAGGTCATCACAGGTGGTCTTCAGGTAGCCAGCGGCTTCATCGTAGTCGTAGGTTATGCAATGGTCATCAACATGATGGGCGCAAGCTATCTTATGCCTTTCTTCTTCCTCGGTTTCGTCGTTGCAGCGTTCACGAACTTCAACCTGGTTGCTCTCGGTGTAATCGGCCTTGTATGCGCAATCGTATACATCCAGCTCAACCCGAAATATCAGCAGGCTACAGTTGTGGCAGCAGGCCCTGCCAGTGACGCAGACGACGATCTTGACGACTAATAAAGGATAAGGGAGGATATTATAATGGAAAAGAAACTTACAAGCAGTGATTTTTTCTGGGCGTTCATTCGTTCGAACTTCGCACAGGGCTCCTGGAACATGGAACGTATGCAGGCTCTCGGCTATTGCTTCGGCATGGTGCCAATCCTGAAGAGACTTTATGAAGGCGAAGAGCTCAAGCAGGCAATCAAACGCCATCTTGAATTCTATAACACGCAGCCATTCGTTACGGCTCCGATTATCGGTATTACGGCAGCTATGGAGGAACAGAAGGCCAATGGTAAGGATATTCCGGACGGCGTTATCAACGGTATCAAAGTTGGTATGATGGGACCTCTGGCCGGTGTCGGCGACCCAATCTTCTGGGGCACGCTGCGTCCGATCACGGCAGCTCTTGGTGCATCCATTGCACTCTCTGGCAGCCTTCTTGGACCAATCCTCTTCTTCGTACTCTTCAACCTGATCCGTCTTGGCGTTCGCTGGTTCGGTATCAGCTATGGCTATCGTAAAGGTACAGATGTTGTACAGGATGTTGCCGGCAACAAACTGCAGAAGCTCACAGAAGGTGCTTCTATCCTCGGTCTGTTCGTCATGGGTGCACTTGTAAACAAATGGACATCGGTCAACATTCCGGTTGTCGTATCTCAGATTACGAATGCCAAGGGCGAAGTCGTTACAACGACGGTACAGACAATCCTCGATCAGCTCATGCCTGGCCTTGTACCACTTCTCATGACGTTTGCCTGCATGGCACTCCTCAAGAGAAAAGTCAATGCAATCTGGGTCATCTTCGGCCTCTTTGCAATCGGCATCATTGGCTATGCACTGGGAATCCTTACCGTAAAATAAGAAATATCAGAAAAGAGGGGCTGTTTGCAGCTCCTCTTTTTTTTGAAAAGACATTCCGGCCTTTCTTTGAAAAAAACTACAGGATTTGTCTAAAATACTTTACTTTTTTGAATGAATTCCTTAAAATGAAAGGTAGAGCGTTTGCCAATCATTTTTTTGGCAGACCATTTGCAATCCATGCAGAAAAGAATCCAGCGGGCAAGGGGATGCCGGCTGGAATCTCATAGGGAAACAGAATAGGAGAGATGGACAAAATGATGAAAGCTATTGCAGTAATGACATCTGGCGGCGACAGCCCGGGAATGAACGCGGCGGCGCGCGCGGTTGTCCGTACGGCACTTTTTGAGGGCGTAGAGGTCTGGGGGATTTACAACGGTTATAAGGGCATGCTCGATGACGAGATGGAGCAGCTCACTTCCCGCAGCGTAAGCGATCTGATCCAGCGCGGCGGCACGTTCCTTGGCACGGCCCGCTGCCCGGAATTCAAGACAGAGGAAGGCCGTAAGAAGGGGCTTGCCAATCTCAAGAAGCACGGCATTGAAGGACTTGTCATCATTGGTGGTGACGGCAGCCTCACCGGTGGTGCGCTGCTTTCCAAACTGGGCATGCCGATCGTTGGCCTGCCGGGTACAATCGATAACGATGTCTGGGGCAGCGACTATACAATCGGTGCTGATACGGCTGCAAATACGATCGTCGATGCAATCAATAAGCTGCGTGATACAGCTTCCGCACATCGCCGTATCATTCTCATCGAGGTCATGGGCCGCAAGTCCGGCTGGCTGGCCATGATGTCTGCGATTGCCGGCGGTGCAGAGTATGTACTCGTACCAGAGGTAAAGACGAATATCGATGATATGTGCAAAGACCTCAAGGCTGCTTATGACCGCGGCAAGCGCTACAGCATTGTTGTTGTTGCTGAAGGTGCAGGCTCAGCGGTAGAGATCGGCAAGGTCGTAGCAGAGAAGACCGGCATTGATACACGCGTATCTGTACTTGGTCATATCCAGCGCGGCGGCTCGCCGACGGTGGAAGACCGTATGAAGGCTTCCATGCTTGGTGAGAAGGCAGCGCTTGCTTTGATTTCCGGCGTATCGAATGTTGTGTTCGGCTTTGATGCAGGCAAGGTTGTAAGTATCAATCTCTTTGATGCCGTAAACAATCAGAAGACCCTGGATCCGGAACTTGTTCGTCTCGCACGCGTTCTGGCATAAATGAAAATAAAAAATCCGCTTCGAATTTCGAAGCGGATTTTTTTATTTAGGCGCCTTTCGATACCTTCGGGTGATGACAGGTGCGACTTTAGATGGCAAATTACAGTTTATCGGGGAGTTGCGTGCTAAGAAAATTCACGGACGGGCAATTGGCGGGAACAATTTTTTTGCTTC
>CAZTAP010000133.1:0-7395 GCA_964611665.1 uncultured Selenomonadaceae bacterium
ATCTCACAAAGCACACCTTTGGGCAGCGCACGGACAGCAACGCAGGAACGTGCCGGGCGTGATACAAAGTAGCGTGCATATACTTCATTGAATTCCGCAAAATCAGTCATATCATTGAGAAAGCACGTTGTCTTAATGACCTTTTCCATGCCGCTGCCGGCCTCCTGAAGGATTGCTTCGACATTTTTGCAGGACTGTTCTGCCTGTGCAGCAATCCCAGCAGGCACTTCTCCGCCTTCCGGCTTGATTGGTGTTTGTCCGGAAACAAAGATATGCTCTCCGCTCACCATTGCCTGTACATAAGGTCCGATTGCACCAGGTGCATTTTCTGTATGGATGATTTCCATTTGTCTGTCCCTCCAACATAAAGTTAAAAAAATCAAAGTTCTTTGATCAGCTGGCAGTAGACCTGACAAGCTTCTTCGATTTTCTGCACAGCACATTTCTCGTTGGTCATATGCGCGAGCTTATACTCGCCCGGGCCGAAGCCAATCGTTGGAACACCCATCGCAACCGGCGTAATGGCATTGGTACCAAAATCCCAGAAATCAAACTTATCCGGCTCCTTTTTATAAACCTTCTGATAGGAACGAATCAAGGCCTGGGTCAGCGGATGATTCTTTTCAATCTTCCAGGGATCATGCAGCGGCTCATAAGTAAGTTTTGCACCCTTCCAGGTCGTATGATAAAGCGTTCCGACCTCCCAGGTTGCACGCTTGCCAGCAATAAGCTGATCCATCTCTTTTTTGACCTGTTCAAGCGTTTCCCCCAAAATCAGCCGACGGTCCAGATAAATCGAACATTCACTTGGCACCGCATTGAGTGATGCACTCACACAGGAAATATCGGAAAGCACAATGGTTCCATGGGTTTCGTCTTTCTTATACAAGGACTGGTTCAGGCTTTCAACACGCGAAATGATTTCTGCCATTTCATATACCGCATTGATGCCTTTTTCCGGTGCTGAGCCATGTGCTGAAATACCATGTGTCGTGATCCGTACCTGAGCTTTTCCCTTATGGCCTAATGTGATGACATTATCACAAGGCTCGCAAATAATACAATAATCAGGCTTTAAAGCCAGCTCCTGATAAAGATGCTTCAAATTCTCTCCATCGCAATACTCTTCACAAACGGTGCCAGTTACATAAACCGTTTTCCCTGCAAGGTACCCCTGCTCCTTGGCCAATGCAGCAGCGTAAACACTGCTGCAGAGTGCTGCCTTCATGTCTACGCTTCCTCTGCCCCACAAATATCCATCAACGATCTTGCCTGCAAAAGGATCCTGTTCCCATTCCTCTGGATTATTGACCTTCACGGTATCCATATGCCCATCGAATTGGATGATCTTCGGACCGTTTCCTATCTTCCCTACCACATTTCCCGTTGAATCAATGAATGCCTCATCAAAACCAAGCTTTTTCATTTCTGCCTCAATGAGTTTGGCCAGACTGCCCTCTTCGTCAGAATAGCTCCTTGTCTGTATTGCCTTCTGTGCAAATGCGATAAGTTCTTGATTTCTTTCCATCATGAAACTCCCCTTTCAAAGGAATGCATTATTTTCTTTCAAATATAATTATATTGATTTTTTTGTTATTTTAATACCAATATATTTCGATAAAATATCATAATATTGACTATTCCTGATTCCATGCTCCCTGCCAGACAATACGGCGGTAGTTCTCGCGATCCGTATCACCCTCGGTGGAAAAGCAAAGCACGCGGCTTTCCGCGTTGAGTCCCAGACGTTCCCTCAAGCCAGACAGCTCTGGCCGCTGCATAACCGAAGCCACAAAACCAAAGCCCGCAGCCCCGCTCTCACCGGAAATCACCCGGTCGTCTCCCGGCAAAGGATTGCCCAGGATACGCATGCCGCAGGCAGCTGCTGTATCCGGCATCGATACGAAATAATCTGCGTGATCATGCAAAATTCGCCAGCCTGTACTGCAAGGTTCCCCACAAGCCAGTCCCGCCATAATCGTATCCATATCGCCCTCAGCAAAATGCATCCGCCCATCATTCGCCGCAGCAGTCCGATAAATACAGTCTGCCTTTTCCGGTTCTACGATCGTGACAACAGGTGCTTCAGCTCCATCTCCATAAAAATCTGCGAAGAAACCTGACAAAGCCCCGCTCATCGCACCCACTCCGGCCTGCAGGAAAATATGCGTCGGTCTTCTTTCCCGAAGCTGCTGCACAGCTTCCCAGGCCATCGTCGTATAGCCCTGCATGATCCATCCGGGAATTTCGGTATAGCCGTCCCAGTCAGTATCCTGAACAAGCACCCAGCCTTTTTCCTCTGCCTGTTTGCATGCCAAACGCACAGCATCATCATAGCGAAGATCCGTGATTTCTGCCATCGAGCCCAGAGCACGAATATTCTGCAGGCGCTCCGGCGCGCTTCCCTTCGGCATATAAACGACGCTCTGCTGATGCAGGCGATTGGCAGTCCAGGCAATCCCCCGCCCGTGATTGCCATCCGTAGCCGTTACAAAAGTCAATGCACCGAGCTTTTCACGGACTTCTTTGCTGATCATTTTCTCATAAGGCAGAGCTGCAAGATCCGTCTGCAAACATTTGGCAATATAGCTGCCAATCGCAAAACTCCCGCCAAGCACCTTAAAAGCATTCAGCCCAAACCGGTAACTCTCATCCTTCACATAAAGCTCGCCAAGACCAAGCTCTTTTGCTGTCCGTGGCAGCTTTGCCAATGGTGTCTGATGATAATCCGGAAAACTGCGATGGAATTGCTGCACACGCTGAGCATTTTCATAGCCGAAGCGCTTTACCTCCACACCATTCTGCGGCCGTTTCAAAGAAACCATCTTGATATCCATCATGACTTACCTCCAGCTTTCTATTCTTTTTTTCTGTTCTCATACTGCACAATAACATCTGTTTCATAATCCCAACAAGGATGTGCCTGTGTTTCACGTTTTTTCTGGTAGTCCTTCAATACGAACGCAACATATTTGGAAAGTCCAAGCAAAGCAATCACATTAAAGAACACCAGAAACGCTCCACAAAAATCTGCGAGCTCCCAAAGAGAGGAAACCGGCAAAATTGCGCCCAAAACAATGAGGCAGCAGCTTGCCACACGATAGCCTTTAATCATTCCTTTTCCACCATGCGGAAACAGCCAGCGCATATTGACCTCACCATAATAAATATCCGCGAGCAGTGTCGTATAACCAAAAAGAAACATTGCCAGAAATACGATCCATTTGCCAAACTCCCCAAAGGATGTGGCAAAAGCAGCCTGTGTAAGCTGAATGCCTGTCTGCCCATTGCCCAGCTCACCAGAAAGCAGGATGCAGAATGCCGTACAGCTGCAAACCACAATGGTCGTTGTAAATACACCAAGCATGCCGGAAAGCCCTTGATTCACCGGATGCTTCACATTGGCAGATGCATGCATGCCAGGTGTTGTACCATTACCGGCATCATTGCTGAAAAGCCCCCGTGCAACGCCATAACGGAAGGCTTCCTGCACCGTATAGCCAGCAATTCCGCCCGCTACCTGACCAAAGCCAAAAGCTGATTTGACAATCAGAACCACCATGGCAGCAAAAGCATCGAGATGACTGATCACAACGATCAAAGCAAGCAGAACATAGGCCACTGCCATAAATGGTACGATATAAGAGGCAACCTCCGATAATCTTTTTATCCCGCCAAAAATGACCAATGCTACAAAAACCATCAGACAGACACCTGCCAGAATCGGTGAAATGGCAGATACCCCCGTAATAGATGCTGCAATCGAATTGCTCTGGATCATGACGTAAATGCAGCCTATGCCGACAATCAGCGAAACAGAAAACAAAATTGGCAGGATCCTGCTGTGCAGGCCCTTTTCCATATAATAAGCCGGCCCGCCGCGATAAGTACCATCCTCGTTTCTCACACGGAAAAGCTGACCAAGGACAGCTTCACTGAACATAATCGGCATACCGAATACTGCTGTGATCCACATCCAAAAAATTGCTCCAGGTCCGCCAGAAGCCAGTGCTGTCGCTACGCCGACCAGACTGCCTGTACCGACCTCGCTGCCTACTGCTGCACAAAGCGCCCCAAATCCAGTTACACCCCCTTCTGCAGAATTCGCAGAACGCAAATTTGAAATCAATTTCGTAAAATACCGCACCTGCGGAAGCTTCAGTCGAACCGTAAAGAATAAACCACAAGATAACAAAACGCCAGCAACCAGCCAGCCCCAAAAGATTGAATTCAAAGCTTTTATCCATTCCATATGTTTGCACCTCTTATTTATTTATCGGCCTGCCTTTTCCCCATTGCTTCTGCACCATAATAAATGTTAATGAATCTGCCCCTTTCTTCTTTCACGCGCGTATCTAATACAATGATCAATTGATTTGTGAGCCGAAACATCAATGATTCAGCATACTAACCTCAATATTTCGACTTTTACAAATATAATTATATTGACAATTCGCATATATGTATATCATAATATAACCATAAAGTATCAATATTTTGATTTAAGGAGTGGATAGCCATGCAAGTATACGATATCCCGATCGACCAGCACCATCGTGAGCAAACCCATCATGGAAGCTTCGAATTCCCTTTGGCAATCTACGAAACCCGTCTGGACAAGAATGTCCTGGGCTATGTCAACTGGCATTGGCATGAAGAGCTCCAGTTCGCCTATATGCTCAAGGGCAGCGCTGAATTCTTTGTCGGTCAGTCCCGTCACATACTCAGCAAAGACCAGGGTATTTTCATCAACAGCGGCATACTGCATAAAATCACACCAGACAGTGCTCCGGACAGCTCTTATATCTGCCTGGATGTCCATCCGTCCTTACTGCGTGGTTTTCCAGGCAGCGTCATCGATCAGAAATATGTCCGGCCTTACCTGCAGAATAAAAATTTCACACAAAAAAGCTTCCTGCCCGAAAACATGACAGAAAGCTTTATTCTAAACCAATTGAAAAAAATCAATGCGCTCTATAATGCTAAGGAAAAAGATTATGAGCTGAGCATTCTCATCCATATTATGGAAACATGGCGTGCCCTTCTTTCCCTCCAGCCGCAGGAACAGACGAGCAAGTCATTTACCGAACAGGATAATACACGGATCAAGGCAATCCTTACCTTCATCCATCTGCATTATCGCGAAAAGCTCTCTCTGCAGAAAATTGCCAATGAAGTCCACCTCTGTAATAGTGAATGCTGCCGCTTTTTCAAGCAATACATGCACTGCACAATTTTTGATTACCTGCTGGATTACCGCATCGAACGCAGCATAGAAGCCCTGTTGTTTTCCACTTCGGCAATCAGCTGCATCGCCTATGATTACGGCTTTGGTACAACAAGCTACTACATCAGCCGCTTCCGGCAGAAAATTGGCTGCACGCCATTGGAGTTTCGCAAAAACAAGCAATCCAACCAATAAAAACCTGCTGCAGGAGCTTTCTGCAGCAGGTTTTCCTTAAAGAAATCTCAATAAACCAACATGTCCTAATATAATTTTTCCACCAAAGATGCCTCAAATTCTCTGGCAAAAGCCTTACTGCTCTTGCCATAAATCTTTATGAAAGACTTTTCAGCATCTCCGGTCTTCCCCGTCAATACATACCATTCGTAAAAGGACTTCCAGCCATGTTTTTCCAGCAGATAAAGCGAAGCCAGCTCAGCAATATTCGTCGGTTCATCCTGTCCATATTTCTCCTGTGCTTTCTGCCAGTCCTTCATCGTCTTAAGTTCCAGCAGTCCGGGAACCCCATGGGAAGCTCCATGCACTTTCCGCAGCCAGGCTGCCTTGTACTGCGCCATCGTGCCCAGCTGTGCCTTGCCCAGCATATGTGTAGCCACAAGATATGCACTGCCCCGGCTCAGCCACTCCATTTGATCAAGTGAGCTTGCTGCCACCTGACCTTGCAGCACACGTGCCGTCATGGCCGCCACACTAAAGATCTGCTGCTGCCGCTCATCCAGCTTTCCAGCATTCAGGATGATTGAACTTCCATTTTCAATCCACAAACTCTGCTCAGCGGTTGTCCGTGTCTCCGGTTCGGACATTGCCAGCTCGGAACGCATCGCTGCTGCAAAGTCCTGTGGATTGGCCGCAAGTACAAAACAGTATTCCCCATGTAAACCGGAACCCCAGACGGTTTGAAGGAACTCCTGCGTGCGTGCCATATCTGACTCAATATTTTCGCGTACCCCGGGAACTACACCTTCCCGCTGGACAATCCGCAAATCTGCCGATGCATGCATCATCTGCTGAAGCCATTGATCAAATCCCTGCAGGAAATACTTCACCGGCATCTGGAAGGTCTTTTCAAAAGCCTTTTCACCATCACCGCTGCTGCCCAGAGCACGAAAATACTCCGCCAGTTTTGGCATTCTTTCGTTTTCTGGCTGCTGCTGCAAAAGATAGATAACCATCAAATCAGACATCTGATACGCATGCTTTTTCTGCTCCATGAGCACCTTTCGCTGCTCCAGTGTGCAATGCTGCAAGTCCTCAGGCCGCACAACATCCTGCAGGGAATGCATCTCATGGATCCTGTCACGTTCCCATTTCTCCAGGCGCTGCTTGCCCATGCTCTCTGCCACAACAGCTCCGACATAGTCTGCACTGCCCTCCTCCAGCCAGAAAAGCGCATTTTCATCCGTATCCTTTCCTTTGCTCAACGCATATTGCACTTGATGAAAAAGCTCATGC
This sequence comes from uncultured Selenomonadaceae bacterium, assembly GCA_964611665.1. Classification (GTDB taxonomy): domain Bacteria; phylum Bacillota; class Negativicutes; order Selenomonadales; family Selenomonadaceae; genus CAZTAP01. The sequence goes on from CAZTAP010000133.1 coordinate 6,698, forward strand.
CCTGTCGTACTCACCTGATCATTCTGTCCATCCATCACACCAGCAGAACCATTGAGTACCGTAACCCGTATCCGGCCGCTTGTCCAGCCCCCGGATATTTTGGCAACACGTTCTGCCTCATGATCCTTCATCTGGAATTCCCGTTTCAAAACTGCCTGATACGCTTCCGGTTCCGATGTCACAAAAAGCTGTACATCCCCAGACACCGTTGCCTGCATTTTTTCTGCAAGAAGATCATTGAATGCATCTGCCGTCTTTTGTACATCCGCCAGCATACCTGCATTCACATTTCCTTCCGTCTTTACAAAAATCTTCCCTTCGCCTTTTGGCAGACTGTCCAGATAGTCATAGGTAAAACCAGCTGCCAACGCCAGCAAAAAGAAAGCAATAATTACACCGCCTATAGCATTCCTTTTTCGCAAAAAAACATCCCCTATATAATCTGTTTTTCCCGATTCTCCTGCTCTTCAGATAAAACCCGCCAAAATTCCAGGCTGCGCAGCGGCCGATAAAAATAGAAGCCTTGAAACAAATCACAGCCACAGCCCCGAAGGAACCCGACTTCCTCTTTTGTCTCCACGCCTTCGAGCACAGTCTGCAGCCCAAAATGTTCTGCAATGGATAAAATATCCTGCAAAAGCAAACGGGAACGCCGATCCGTTGCAAAATCCTCCAAAAACAGCTTATCGATTTTCAAA
>CAZTAP010000134.1:0-7326 GCA_964611665.1 uncultured Selenomonadaceae bacterium
GTATGCATGACAGGTCCTACAACGAGAAGGCCAAGCAGCATGGAAATCAATAACGTAGCAAACGGCGTAATAATAAGATCTAAAACATCTGGTACAAATGATTTGAATAATTTCTGCAGCTTGGCTGCGAAGATACCTAAAACAAGTGCCGGCAATACCGAGCCCTGATAGCCGACAACCGGAACCGTGATGCCGAAGATGTCCATCGGAATCGGCTGTGCCTCACCGCCTGCAATCGCATAAGCATTCGGCAGCTGGCTGGCTACGAGCATAAGGCCGAGTACAATACCGATGACCGGCGTGCCGCCGAACTTCTTCATCGTCGACCAGGCAACGAGGGCCGGCAAAAAGGCAAATGCCGTATCGGTGAGGATCTGGCTCATTTTGAGCACATTATCACTGAACTGTACGCCAAGGCTCTGGCACATGCCGCGCAGTCCCATGAAAAGTCCGGTAGCAACGAGGACTGGAATAATCGGCACGAATACGTCCCCAAACGTACGCGAGATTTTCTGGACCGTCGTCATCTCATCATAGGCAGCTTCCTTATTATTGGAAACAGCCAGGGCTTCATTATCACGCACTACGACGCCATAGACCTTATCCACAAAGCCTGTCCCCAGAATGATCTGGAACTGTGCCGCCGCAAAAAACTGCCCCTTGACCCCGTCAATGCTTTCAATGGCTTTTTCGTTGATTTTGCTCTTGTCTTTCAAAATCAGGCGCAGACGTGTCGCACAATGCTCAACGGAACGGATATTTTCCTTCCCTCCGATGTACTTGAGGATTTCCTGGGCAACATACTCTTCTTTTTTCATGCCAGCTGGTGCTTCTGCTGACATAACACTGTTTGCTTCCACTTTCATCTCTCCTATTCTTTTTATCTCCCCTGTTTTTATGAAATCAATTCCACAACAGTTATGGTACCAGTTCCGCACGGCTTTGTCAACATATTTTATTCAGAAAATTTATTTTGTGCTTACTTTTTTCAAAAAGAGCAGCCCTTCGCCTGAACAGCTGCTCCCATCCTGCAAATCATCAAATATTTGGCAGCTGCCAGTCAATCGGCTCCTGCCCGGTAGTTTTGAGAAAATCATTCGTGCGCGAGAAGGGTCTGCTGCCAAAGAATCCCCGAAAAGCGGACAGCGGACTTGGATGCGGCGACTCGATGATATAATGCTTTGGATTGGTGATCATCGACTTTTTCCTGCGCGCCGGCGATCCCCAGAGAACAAATACCAACGGCTTTTCCCGCTCATTCAGCAGGGAAATGATTTTGCCCGTAAAGATCTCCCAGCCCTGGTCATGATGTGAATTCGCCGCATGCTCACGTACCGTGAGCACCGTATTCAGAAGAAGCACACCCTGCTCCGCCCATGGCTTCAGGCAGCCATTGTTCGGGATCGTACAGCCAAGATCATCCTGCAGCTCCTTGAAGATGTTGACGAGCGATGGCGGCGGTTCCACGCCTTCCTGCACCGAAAAGCTCAGTCCATGCGCCTGCCCTGGCCCATGGTAGGGATCCTGCCCCAGGATCACAACCTTTGTACCGCTATAGCTCGTATAATGGAGTGCATTGAAAATCGAATACATATCCGGATAAACCCGGTGCGTACGATATTCCTGAATCAGGAACTGCCTGAGTTTCTGGTAATATGGTTTCTTTATTTCATCGTTAAGATAGTCTGCCCAGTCATTTTTAAAAATATCCATAAATTATCCTCCTTGCCCTCTTATTATAACGCCATTGTTCAAGATTTCGCAAAGCGAAATCATTCTCATCAGCGTTTCAACGAGGCAGGAGCTATTTGCTCGCCGCCGGTTATTTACTCTTGCCTTCACTTTATCCAGAAGTGCAGGACATCTTCTTCCGAGTTATAACGCCATTGTTCAGAATTTCGCAACGCGAAAGCGTTTCCTTAATAAAGCAGGAAAAATCGCCCACTTTGTTGCATAAATTGTTCAGAATTCCCCTGCTCTTCGCAGGAAAATCCTCCAGAAAAATCGAATTAAAGAGGCAGATACCGAAACAAGGAAGCACCACACAAACGGATAGGATTAATTTACCGCAAAAGGAATTGGTGACCATCTATGCAAAAGTTTCTATGGGCTTTACTGGTCTTTTTCAGCTTTCTTTGCTGGCAAATCCCGGCCGCAGCACAGGCAGACAGCCCGCCCGCCGCACGCGTACTGCGCATCGGCTGTACAGATACTCTGAAGCTGGACCACATGCCGGCAGCCAGACTGCTGCACGAGTATACACTCTCTTATCTGGACGAAATCGCCAAGTTCGGCGGCTGGACCTATACCTATCTTTATGCAGATGCTGACACCTGCCGCAAACTGCTGCTGAACAATGAGCTTGATCTGATGTTCCCGGTTGGCGAGGACATGCCTGGAAACGATGATCTTTTACTCAGCGATGGATTTTCCAGCTATACGATGCTCTCCCTCTATCTGGCACATCCTTATGTCAATCTGGACCCCCTGAAGCTCGACGCACTGGACTATACGACCATTGGCCTCATCGATACACCAGAGCACAAAAAATACCTGCAGCATTTCCTGCAGGAAAACAAGCTGCATGCAAATCTTGTCTATTATGAAACTCCGGCCGAACTGCTGCATGCACTGCACGAAGGCAAAGTCACCGCCATCGTCGACGATGGGACGCATGTCAACAAGGAAGACATCCTCTTCAAAACCTTCGCCATTATCTCTTCCCAATTTGCTGTGACCCCGCAGAATAGTGCACTCATGGAAGAATTCAACGATATCATCCAGACGATTGAAGCAAACAATCCAGATTTTGAAACCTCTTTGGAGCACAATTACCTGGATCCCGCCCTGCACCAGCTCGCAAGCTACACAACTGATGAGATGAAGTTTTCTGAACAGTCCTCTGTCCTCACGGTTATCTACAGCGACGATTTATATCCCTTTATCCGTCATGGACGTGAAGGGGATACAGCCGAAGGAATTTTCCCGGACATCCTGCAGCAGATCAGCGAAGACTCCGGCCTCCAGTTCCGCTATGTCGCGGCAAGAAGCTTTGAGGATGCCCTGCAGAAAATCGACAATGGGGAAGGTGATCTTCTTTTTGGCGTGTATAATAACGAGCAGGCTGCAGATCATTTTCTGCGCTTCACCAATTCTTTCCTGGATATTCCTTACGTTGTCATCAGCAAGCGAGAAAACGGCATCCTGGAAAATGCTGCCTACAAGGTTGCTATGCCCCGTTATTTTTACGGCAGCAAAACCTGGCTGAAACAGCACCATCCTCACTGGATTTTTGATACTCAATCTGCCGTCTGGGGTACCCTGCAAAGTGTCAAAGAACAGCATGCCGACTTCGCACTTATCCCGGAATTCTCTTTGATGGAAAACAACCTGCTGTCTTTTTCCCCGGAACTTATCGCCCAGCCGGATATCACCATCCATGTGCCAGTCAGCCTTGGAATTTCCAGCCATACACCAATGATTCTTCAATCCACCTTGAACAAAGCTATCCTCCGGCTGAACGCCAATAAAGTGCAGCGCAGCATCTATGCTCATACGACGCGACAGCTTACCCTGCCCTATCTCCTGCTGCACTATCCGGCCCAATCCGTAACCATCATCGTGCTATTGATTGTCAGTGCCTTTTGTATCTTTTTCATCATCTACCGCAACCATCTTCATGCAAAGCAGAACAAAGTCCTGACCCAGAAAAACCTGGAACTTCGACGGGCACTGGATTCTCTGGAGAAGACCAGCCTTTCCCGGGACAGTTACAAGTACGTCGCAGAAATCGATGCCCTCACCGGCGTCATGAGCAAAGCTGGCATCGAAGCCGTCTGCCGTGAAACCTTCATGTCGGCCATTCCTCAAAATCTGCACCATGCATTGTTCATTGTCGACCTCGATCACTTCAAGGAAATCAATGATACGTACGGTCATCAGCACGGCGACGATATCCTGCGCCGCTTCGCCGAGGCTCTTTCCGGTATTTTCCGCAAAACAGACTGCATTGGGCGTTTCGGCGGTGATGAGTTCATCATTTTCCTGCCTGACATCCAGGAGCATCAGACCTTGATCCGCTTTGCCAAGCAAATCAATACGGCAGCTCACGAGATTGAAATCCAGGAAGATCATGCTCTGCTTTCTGCCAGCATCGGCATCGCGCTGATTCCCGAGCATGGTCAAAGCTATGAAGAAGTATTCCGTGCCGCCGACCGCGCACTATATCAGGTGAAAGAACAGGGCCGTGATGGCTACTGCATCTATTCGGACTAAAAAATAACCGCCAGCATCCAGGCTGACGGTTATTTTTTTCCCTTATTCATTTTTGTTAAATCCATTTAACACGCATCCTTACTCCATAAACTTCCTATACACTCGCACTGAACAATGAACCAGCTTCGATCGTACTGCTTGTCGAGGTATCATTGAAGCGGTCCGTAAGCTGACTGCTCTGCGCTGCGCTGCTCGCGAGCAGATTCTGCTGCGTTGCTGCAGCAGCGCCGCCGACCTTGTACTCTGAGACGACCTGTTCCCCCTTCATGACCAGGATCATAATCGAGCCATCCGGCTGCACCTTGGTAATCGTCACCGTATCCGAAGAATCACTGCTGCCCGAGCCGCTTCCTGAGCCGCTTCCGCTGCCCGAAGCCTTCGATACGCTGTTCAGCAGCTGTGAATAGGTATCCGACGTACTCGATGCCGAATTCACGGACGAAGTATCCCACAAGGACGATACCCCTGAAATTGCACTTACACTGCTCATCGTCAAACCTCCTTTCCCCCAAATTCACAGGATAAGCCCTGCACTTTATTTATCGTCTTTTTCGTAAAAAAGTTAAATGGTTTTAAGAAATTTTTTCAACTTCAGCTTCATGCTCTGCATTGAGCACAATGCGCGCATCCACCATGCCCTGCAGCAAGGCCGTATCATGCGTGGAAAGAATCAGCGTCTTTCCCGCCAGCTTCATGGCCTGCAGGAATTCGGCCAGCCAGTGCTGTGTCTTTTCATCAAGTGCCGCAAAAGGCTCGTCCATGGTCCATACCTCAGGGTTCATCGTGAGAATCGAGGCAATCGCGGTTTTTTTCTTTTCGCCGCCGCTCAGATAATACGGTGCACGCGTGCGCAAATGCTCAATCTCCAGAAGCTGCAGAGCATCCTCGACACGGCGCGTGATTTCCTGCGCTGACAGCCCCATCTGCTGCGGCCCAAAGGCCAGCTCCTCTTCCACGCTGCCGCAAAAAAGCTGTACATCCGGATTCTGCCAGATGAAGCCAACCTTCTGATGATACCACTTGGAATATTTATGCTCACGCATGAGTTTTTCTGTTATTTCCGTGCCCTCGAAAAGGAACTTTCCCTGCTCCGGATAGATGAGTCCGTTGAGCAGTTTCAAAATTGTTGATTTTCCCGCCCCGTTCGGCCCTTCCAGCAGGACAGTATCGCCCCGCCTGATCTGAAAGCTTACATGGCGCAGAACCGGAATCCGGTCATAGGCATAGCAGACATCCTGAAATTCAATCATAGAAACCACCCTTCAATATAGCCGTAAAAGACCAGCAAGAACACTGCCGCCAGAAAGAGCAGCCCGTCTCCCCGCTGCCGGGACGCCTGCCCGTTTTGCGGATATTCTCCCGTAAAGCAGCGGCAAACCATGGCTTCATACATTTCCTGTGACATTTCCCGCGACTTGAGGAAAGTCACCCCGAGCACAGCAGAAAATGCCTTGCTTTTCCGGGGATTGCGCCCAATGGAGCGCAGCTTCAGTGCATACAGCATCTGCAGAGAAATCTCCCCCAGAAGTACAATATACTTCAGCGTAAGATCCAGAATCTGAATGAACATCCCCGGCACATGGACGACCCGTAAGCTCGCCGTAATCGCATGCCAGGACAGGCATCCCGTCAGCAGGCTCAGACAAGTCACCGTCAGAAAGGTCTTGCAGGGAATAAGCACCACAGCAGGAGCCCCGCTGAGGAATGCTGCGGGCAGCATCAAAAGCCCCGAAAAGAAAAACGCTGCCAGTGCATTCCGCAGAACACTCCGAATCAGCCCTGCCGGCATAACACACAATACAACCAGTTCAAGAGCAAGCACCGTAAGCAAAAAGACACTTTGCTGTGTGCTCACGATGAGCACGACCAAAAGCAGCGCAAAAAACAGGCTGCCCGCAGCAAGTCCCCTGCTTCCCGCTTGCCGGTCCGCCTGTTTCCGGATCTGGAAAAGGACCCCCATCAAACGTAAAAGCGACCGGGAAATGAAAAAATCCCGGTCAGCAGAAGGGGCATAGTTTTCTTCCTGCCTGATCCAGGCAGGAAGCTTCAATTCAGACATAACTCACGCTCCATGTACCGATTTTCCATAATCTATTTTGTCAGAAAGGAACGAAGATACCACCTTGAAAATAAGGATGAGCAGTGCCGTCCCAATCACCGCCGATAAAACATAGCCAAAAGCATCCGGCAGTCCGGCTACTGAGTAGTCCGGAAAAAGTGCCGCAAAAGAAAAGCCCTGTTCCATGCCCGCCGGCGTATAGCCGAGCTGTGCCCCGGAAAGCTCCTGCCCCGCAAGCTCAGCAGGATCCCATTCGCCCCAGGCTGTCCCCGCTGCCAGAAGTCCGGCCGGCGTACAGACAACCAGCGCGGCCAAAAGCCCGTAAACGGACCAGCTGCTCTTTGCCCGGCTGCCCTGCAGGAGATCTGGTGCAGTCTTTTGCAGATAGGCCAGGATTGCCGTCGTAAACACGACCTCAGCCAGACCGAAAAATGTGAGATGGCCTGCCATCATCGCCGGGAGGGAAAGGTTCAATCCATACGGGCAGTAAAGTGCCTGTCCAGCCGCATCCGTAAAGAGCAGCGGCTGGATACCGAACTCGACTGCGGCACAAAAAGCTGCCGCATTGATGCCGATATACGCTCCCAGACCTGCGGCCAGATACCCGCCGCGTCCTGCCGGCAGGTGTTTCTGCAGCTGCGCATACACAAAATACCCGGTAAACGGCAGCACAAAGGCCATATTGAAGCAGTTAGCTCCAAAGGCCAGGATGCCGCCATCGCCAAAGAACAAAGCCTGGATAAACAAGGCTACAGTCACAGCAAGGCAGGCAGCATAGGGACCGAAAAGCACAGCAAGCAAAGTCCCGCCCACGGCATGCCCCGTAGTGCCGCCCGGCAGCGGCACGTTGAACATCATGCCCAAAAAGGAAAATGCCGCACCAATGCCCAGGAGGGGCAGCTTATCTTTTGGTATTTCTTCTTTGACTTTTTTGACTGCCAGGTACCAGACCGGCAGCATGACTGCTCCCATGACCGCACAGGTAGAAGGGC
>CAZTAP010000135.1:0-7240 GCA_964611665.1 uncultured Selenomonadaceae bacterium
TATCACGATTCTCTCGAAGAATACGGCAATCATGCACAATGGTGTAAAGATCAATATCGTTGATACCCCGGGCCATGCTGATTTTGGCGGCGAGGTAGAGCGTGTACTGAATATGGTTGATGGCGTTGTGCTGCTTGTAGATGCATTTGAAGGCCCAATGCCGCAGACAAAGTATGTTTTGCGCAAGGCTCTTGAACAGAAACTTAAGCCGATTGTCGTAATCAATAAGATTGACCGTCCGGATCAGCGCGTTGATGATGTATATGATGAAGTCCTCGAGCTTTTCATGGAGCTTGATGCGGATGATGATCAGCTGGATTTCCCGGTTATCTATGCAACGGCTCGTGATGGCATTGCAAAGTATAACATGGAAGATGAAAGCGACAATCTTGAGCCGCTCATGGAAACAATCATCAAGGAAATTCCTGCACCGCATGGCGATGCAGAAGGTCCTCTGCAGATGATGGTCACAACGCTTGAGGCTGATGATTATGTTGGCCGTGTTGCCATTGGCCGTATCATCCGCGGCAGCGTAAAGACGAATCAGGGCGTTGTACTCATCAATGGCGATCAGGAAACGAAGGCACGTGTGGGCAAGGTATTTGTCTATCAGGGCTTGAAACGCGTTGAAGTACCGAGTGCCGGCATGGGCGAGATTATCGCACTTACGGGTCTTGGCGATGTCAGCATCGGCTATACGGTTGCTGATGCCGAAAATCCGGAGGCTTTGCCGATGATCAATATCGATGAGCCTACACTTTCCATGACGTTCGGCGTCAATACGAGTCCGTTTGCAGGCAGAGAGGGTCAGTTCGTAACCTCCCGTCATCTGCGTGACCGCCTTTACAAAGAGGTCGAGACGAATGTCAGCCTGCGTGTTGAGGAGACGGATTCTGCAGATGTATTCAAGGTTTCCGGCCGTGGTGAGCTGCATCTTTCTATCCTGATCGAGACGATGCGTCGTGAAGGCTATGAGCTGCAGGTTGGTAAGCCGGAAGTTGTATATAAGACCATCAATGGACAGAAGTGTGAACCGCTTGAGAATCTGACCATCGAGGTTCCGCAGGAATATATGGGTACAGTCATGGAATCACTTGGAACACGTAAGGCTGAGCTTTCCAATATGACTGAGGTATCTGGTTACATGCGTATGGAATTCGTTATTCCGGCTCGCGGCTTGATCGGGTTCCGTTCTGAGCTGCTGACAAATACCAAGGGCAATGGTATCATGAACCATGTATTCCATGGCTATGTACCGTATAAGGGAGATATCCCGAGCCGTTCCCGTGGCTCTCTCGTAGCTTTTGAGCAGGGAGAAACGACGGCGTATGGTATCTTCACGCTGCAGGATCGTGGTACGATGTTTATTTCACCGAACCAGGCTGTTTACGAGGGTATGATCATTGGAGAGAATTCCCGTGAAATGGATATCGATATCAACCCATGCAAGAAAAAGAATGTATCCAATATGAGAACGTCTTCTTCGGATGAGGCAGTACGTCTTGTTCCGCCTCGCATCCTGAGTCTCGAACAGGCTCTGGAATACATCAATGACGATGAACTCGTTGAGGTTACACCTGAGAACGTTCGCCTGCGCAAGGCTGTTCTCGATCGTACGGCTCGTGGCCGTGCAAGCAAGAACTCCAGAAAATAATTTTTAATATTAAGAGGTCCTGCAAAAAATATTTCATTCTTTTGCAGGACTTTTTCTTTTTCTGTCGAAAGAATAAAAGTATGCTACAGATGGATAACAATGCCATTATTATAATTATGGAGGCGGGCGCGGTGAAAGACATATTTCGGAAACTCACGGACATACTGATGCCTATAGAAGAAGATGCAGCAGTAGAGGCTGTTGAGGAAAAGCAAAAAGAAGAGGTCATCTATACGGAGCAAAAGGTTGTGAATGGTGATAGCATTGCCTATGCTGCACCGGCGCCGAAGCCAGCAGTGAAACGGCCGCAGCTAACTGTCCATACGACAAAGGTTCAAGAGCTCAAGGTGCATATCTACGTACCAACGAACTTTGATCAGGTTACTTCGATTGCGGACGATCTGAAGTCGGGCAAGGCTGCTGTAGTGAATTATGAAAAGGTTGATTTTGCTGAGCAGAGACGTATCTGCGATTTCGTCAACGGTGTATGCTATGTGATGGAAGGCGAAGCACGGCGCATTTCTGAGACGATGGTTCTTTATGTACCGGATGGTGTAAGCGTAGCTGAGATGCAGCCGCTTGCTGCAGAAAAATGATTTTTGTACAGGACAAAGCAGTCAGGAATGATTGCTTTGTTTTATTTTTGATATTTAGCGAGGGATTTATGAATGGGACAAAAAGATGAGCTGTTGGAAAGCGTACTGGACGAATTCAAAAAACTGACGGAGATTCCAAGGAAATCCGGTCATGAAAAGGCGGTCAGTGATTATCTGTATGGTTATCTGAAGGAACTTGGCTTTACGGTATATCAGGATGAAGTCAATAACCTTGTAGCAGACAAGGCAGCCTGCACTGGGTTTGAGCATGCACCGCTGACGATTCTGCAGGGGCATATGGATATGGTCTGCGTGGCTGAGGAAGGCGCTGCGTTTGATCCTTTGAAGGATCCTATCCGCCTGAACCGTACAGAGGAATATCTGGAGGCTGTAGGTACGAGCCTGGGGGCTGACGATGGAATCGGTGTAGCTGAAGCCATCTATATCCTCAAAAACTGCAGGGAACATGGCCCGCTTCGTGCGATCTTTACGGTAGATGAAGAGCAGGGAATGACCGGGGCTATCCATTTGGACAAAAAATATCTGGCGGATGCCAGCTATTTGATCAATTGTGATTCGGAAAACTATGATGAACTGACCGTGGGCAGTGCAGGCAGCGTAAATCTTGACTTTTCGAAAAAAATGCAGCTGACAGCAGCAACGCTGAAAAAGGCCTGGAAGGTTTCTGTCAAAGGTCTGATGGGAGGCCATTCGGGCGAGCGTATTGGCGACGGGCGCGGCAATGCAATCCGCACACTTGCAATGCTGCTTTCTGCAATGCAGGAAGCAGGCATTCGTCTGGAACTCGTTTCTCTGGATGGCGGAAAGGCACGCAATGCAATACCGGATGCCGCAGCGGCGGTGTTTACTGCAGATGCAGCAAAAGAGGAAATCCAGGCTGTGCTGGATGATCAAAAGGCACGTTTCCTCAAAATGTATGGTACGTCAGATGCCGGCATCGAGCTTCTGCTCACGGAAACTGAGACTCCGGCGAAGGTTTTTGCTGCAGAAGACAGCACTGCACTTTTGCGCTTGCTGCATATCCTGCATACAGGTACGTATGCAATGTCACAGGTCATTCCGGGTCTGGTGGAAACATCGGCAAATCTTGGTGTGATCCGCACGACGGACGCTCTGGTGGAAATCCAATTTTTCCCACGCTCTGCAATTGATCAGAAGATCGATGAATTCCGTCGTATGGCGCAGGATTATGCTGCGCTTACGGGCTTTGCTGTAAAGATCGGTACACAGTCTCCGGGCTGGAAGGAAAATAAGGACAGCAAGCTGGCGAAGATCATGGCAGAAACTTTTGCAGAGCAGAATGGTAAGCCGATGAAGGTTGAGACCATCCATGCAGGACTGGAATGCGGCTGGCATTTCCTTAAGAATCCTGAGCTTGATATGGTTTCTATTGGCGTGACGACAACGGATATTCATAGTCCGAAGGAAAAGCTGCTGCTTGCTACGGTAGCACCGCAGGTTGAGCTGATTACGGAGACCATCCATAAAATTGCGAAAATGAAATAAGCAAGTATTACAAAAAGCTGATCCATTACGGACCAGCTTTTTTCTTTAGAATGATTTTTTTTTCGGATATACACCGATGGTCAGGATGTTCAGCCAGGGGATATGCTGACCAATCTGCCGGCAGAGCATGGCGGCAGCAACTGCCAGGAAAACAACAGCAAAGTAGAAGGCAATCGCAAGCGGAGCTGTCATGATATGCCCTGTACGCTGCAGCAGCAGCGAAAGATAAGTAATGGCTACCGGGTGTACAAGATAAGCAAAGTAGGAATGGCGCCCGAGCAGCGAAAGCAGCGGATTCAGACAGGAAGGATAGCGCTGGCAGGTAAAGATCGTGAAGAAGAAAAGCGAGGCTGCCAGCGTATAGAAAATGCCAGCAGGTGAAAGCTGATGTGCTGTGTTGATTGCCTCATCCAGGCGGTAGCCATCCATAAAGATGAGTTTATAGTAATAGGCGAGCAGAGAAGCCATGGAGGCCCAAAAGAAGGCACAGATGCCAGGGCGGTACTTCTGCATGAATTGATGGAAGGCGTCCATGTGCACGGCAAGCCAGCCGCCGATCACGAAGATGAACACATAGTGGATGACCCAGTAATTCAAACGATACAACAGGAAAGGTTTGAGGAACGGATTCTCCATGCCGTAAACCATGAGATTGAAGCTTGTACTGAAGCTGGAAAAATAATCGATGGCAATCTGCAAAAGGAAAAGCAGGCTGAGGTTCCACCAGTTCGCGCGGCGGACCATATAGATCCAGAGCGGCATCAAAAGGTAGAACCAGATGAGAATAACCAGGAAGTAAAGCTGATATTTTGCATTGCCAAAGAACAACAGACTCGCAAGTGAGAGCAGTGAAGGGAAGCCCGTATGATAGAGCAGTCCGTCATGCAGCAGGTAAAAGACTGACCAGACCAGATACGGGATCAGGACGGTACGAAAGCGCCGTTTCATGAAGTTTTTATAGTCAAAGCGCTCCTTGAGATCCAGATTGTAGAAAAGCCCAAAGGCTGAAATGAAGAAGAAAATCGGCACGCTGAAGCGTGAAGCGATTTCAAATAAAGCAATAAGATGCATGTTGGCTGAGGTATTGCTTAGATATTGTGAGCCAACATGAATGCCGATGACACCGAGCATGGAAATGCCCCGGATATATTCAATCGCCGGCAAACGTGGTTTTTTCATGAAGAAAATTCCTCCCTGAAGTTATGGATTCAGCAATTAATTGCCCAGGATAAAGTCAATGTGGACATTGGCAGAAAGTTCAAGGCTGCCAGGAGCAATCGGCGTAACATTGGCAGCTTTTGCAAGCATCATCGTATCGAAGTTGCGCTCCTGCAGTGAGGATGTGCTTTCGGATACGTTCTGGATGCCGATAATTTGTTTGCCAAGACCGCCTGCAATGATATCTGCCTTATCGCGTGCATCACGGACTGCGTTGAGCAGAGCTTCTTTCCGGACTTTTTCAGTATTCTGCGCGGAGAAGCTCAGAGAATTGATCTTGTTGGCGCCGTTCTGCAGGGCAAGATCGATGACCTGGCCGGTAAGACTGAGGTCATTGACGATGACGATGACGGTGTTATCTACGGTATAGCCGTTGATTTCGTTCTCATGGCTGCGCTCATTATTATAGGTGGGATGAAAAGAGTAGTTGCGTGTCTGGATGCATTTTTCCGGTATGCCAAAAGTGGTCAGGGCATTTTGGATAGCAGAAGCTCGTTCAGCATTTTCCTGCTGTGCCTGCTTTGCATCGCTTGAATGTGAGGTGACACCAATTGAGATCCTGGCCTGATCTGGTACGGTCTGGCCTGCACCGCTGCCGTCCACAGACAAAATCGATACATTTGTCTTTTCACTGGCTTGTGCAGCTGCCGGCAAGAAAAATACGCAGGCAGCAAGTAAAGCGAAGCATAAGTTTTTCATTGTTTTCATAGGACATTCACTCCTTATGTTTTGATAAGAAAATTGACGACGAATCTTCTGTTATCATACCGATTTTTTTGCGTTTTGTAAAGGAAACGTGTCGTTTCCTGCAGGCAATAGATTTTTTATATGTCCTGGATTACACTTTTACACGAATTTATAATATTGTGTGCTGTATACATATGGCGTAAAGACTGAAAATATGGTAAACTAAAAATAGATTTGAAGTTTCATTTACTTAACGATAGATAGGAGATGTTCTACTATGATGTCATTGAATTTCCAGGCAGCAAAGCATGAAAAAATGATTGTGGCAAGAACGAAGAACTGTACGGTGCGTTTGGGTGATGTAAGCAAACTGTATCCGGAGGGCTCGGTCGTCTGGATTACGACAGGAAAGAAAGGGGAGCCGAAGCGCAAGCTGTATACGGCATATCTGGATAAAGTCCGTGTGAAGACGATGGCGGCACTTACTTCGGAAGATCTGGGCCACCAGAATCCAGAGATCAATTCCCGTGAAGAGCTTATTGCCGATTTCGAGGTCATTTATAAAAGACGCATCATGATGGATGATACGGTGACGGTTATTTACTTTACCGAGATCCATGAGTAAGTTTTTCCTTTTCGAAGCAGGAAAGTGAAAAATTCGCCGATATAGATGATATTTTTCTTGACAAAGGAAAAATATGATGGTAATATATTACATGTTGATGACGCACTGAACTGTGTGATTCAATTGCCGAAGTGGCGGAATTGGCAGACGCACTTGACTCAAAATCAAGCGTAGTTACCCTACGTGCCGGTTCGAGTCCGGCCTTCGGCACCACTGATATCAAGGCTCTGGGGAGAAGTCCTCAGGGCTTTTTGTTTTTGTATCAAATAGAAAAGGCTGGTGTTGGATAAATGAAATTTGATTTTTATCGTGCGATGATGCATAAAGGCATAGGAATGCTGATTCTGGCTGTTGTATTGCTATCCGGGGCAGTGTGTTCTGCAAATGCATATGATGATAATCCGGATTATCAATTTTTATATTATGGTGCGCAAGGGAGCAACTATCTGGATTTGACATCAATTGCTGTAAATGAGTATAATCCACCGAAATATGAAATCAGTGCAATTACGGTTCATGTTAGTGGAGATAATGGGAAGGTATCTTCGAATACAGCAACAATCCGATATAACTATAATTCCCAAGCGGCATACAGTTTGAATCCCTGGACAAACAAATGGGTCAGGGTTGAAAACAGAGAGGATGATCTGGTGCATAAACGTGGGGTCATTCTAATAAATGCAGTTTTTCATGCTGCTTATGGAATGGATTTTTTCCATTGAGGGAGATTTCCTGTCGGTCATGATCTGCGTGTTCATCTTTCTATGCATAAGGATATTGTATACACACAGGACATTACTTGAAAAAGCCGCAGGCATCTGTTATCCTATATTTATTGGTTTTGCAGGGAGCTGTTAACTTGTAAAGCTGAGAAAAAACATAAATTTTACGGGCAAAGAAGCTGTTGGCACGGAACGTGCCAGCGGCTTTTTC
>CAZTAP010000136.1:0-7207 GCA_964611665.1 uncultured Selenomonadaceae bacterium
TCGCTGCAATATCCGGATTACGCGGACGGTAGAAATTCTGCGCCGCAATCTCCTGCCCCTGCGGACTATAGAGATAATTGATATAAGCCTCCGCCAGCTTGCGCGTTCCCTTACGGTCTACGACCTCATCTACTACGGCTACGGATGGTTCAGCCAAAATACTGACCGACGGAATCACGACCTCGTATTTGTCCGGATCATCTTTTACGGAAAGCAGCGCTTCATTCTCCCAGGCAATCAGCACATCGCCCTGTCCCCGCTGGACAAAGGACGTAGTTGCGCCACGAGCACCAGAATCCAGTGCCACGACATGGCTGAACATTTTCTTCATGAAGTCCTTGATCTGCCCCTCATCTCCCTGGAATTTCTCACTCGCATATTCCCAGGCTGCCAGATAATTCCAGCGTGCACCACCCGACGTCTTAGGATTCGGCGTGACGACCTGCACTTCATCACGCGTCAGGTCGTTCCAGTCATGAATTTCTTTCGGATTGCCCTTGCGGACTAAGAACACGATAGTCGACGTATAGGGCGCCGAGTTATCCGGGAATTTCTTAATCCAGTCCTTATCGATCAGCCCTGCCTGGCTGATCTCATCCACATCATAGGCCAGTGCGAGTGTCACGACATCCGCCTCCAGGCCTTCCTGAACCGAGCGTGCCTGCTTGCCCGATCCGCCATGTGACTGCGAGAACGTGACATCCTCGCCCGACTGTTCCTTCCACTCCTGCCTGAATTTCTCATTGAACGCTGCATACAACTCACGCGTCGGATCATAGGAGACGTTGAGGAACTCTTTCCCCGTCCCGCTGCCTTCCCCGGCCGCCTGATTCTCACTGCCGCAGCCGGCCATCAGCCCCATTGCCAATAATGTACTGAATATCACGCCAACGATCTTTTTCTTGTTCATCACAATCACTCCAATCCTCACTGCTTGTCCTCTCACATCAACGACCGTACATACAAAAAAGCCTATGGGCGCACTCCATCAGTCCTCTCGCCTGCCCCAACGGGCTCAGATGAGCGCTGCACTGATGAAATACGGTCCATAGGCTTTCGTTTTTCGAATGACCTGCGGTAATCCGTTTAATCATACTTTTTATATATGTTTTCTAAGTTGATAAAATCAATTTTACTCCCCATGCCTGTATTTGTCAACCACTATATTGCCAGGAAATTTCATTTAGAAATAGGAAAAAGCACCGGGGGGACCGGTGCTAATGGTTGAAGCTTTTTAGGATATTCTCAAAACACTCAATAATTCATATCGCCGCATGCTCCGTCCTGGCAATGAGATCATTTTGCAAATCCTCGGAAAGATCTACAAAATAAGCACTATAGCCGGCAATGCGCACAATAAGATTTTGATACTTCTCCGGTTCCCGCTTTGCTGCGAGCAGCGTTTCTTTATTGATGACATTGAACTGGACATGCCATAGCTTGAGGTCACACCAGGTACGGATAAACGCCATAAGCTTTTCTGTACCGGCTTCCCCGGCAACACAGGCCGGACTGAATTTGATATTGAGCAAGCGGGATGCACGCTCACGAAAGCCTGCATTCTTAGACGCATAGTTAGAAAGCAATACCGCCGTCGGTCCCTCCGTGTCCGCGCCTTGTGACGCAGATGCTCCATCGGAAAGCGGTGAAAAGGCATGCCGGCCGTTTGGTGTCGCACTCACCACCTTGCCGAACGGCACATGCGAAGTGAATGGCACATAACGCAGATCAAGCTGCACACCAAGCTCTGCCGAATATTTCTGCGTGAATTTCAGGCAGACAAGGTCCAGTTCCCTGGCAATCGCATCAGCATAATGATCATCATTGCCATACTTCGGTGCATGCAGCAGGAGCTGACGCGTAATATCATGCCCTTGAAAATCGTCCTGCAGGGCATCCAGCAATTCCTGCATAGAAATGCGCTTTTCTTCATAGACAAGTTTTTTGATTGCTGCCAGCGAATCGACCACGGTCGCATAGCCGATGAACTCAAAATAACCGAGGTCAATACCGCCTGGGATATCCGCCTCATGAATATCCCGGCAGGATGCGAAGCTCAAATCATGCAGCAGAGAGCCAAGCGGCCAGGCAAAATGCCGCGGGCGCTTTTCAATGATGATTTTCTGCTGGATGAACGCCTGCTTCAAAAAATTGATATGCTGTGCAAGATATGCCTGCCAGAATTTCTCCCAGCAATCAAAGGTCAATGGATTTCCCGCAGCAGGGCCGATCTGTTCCTCCCCATAACGGCGCATCCTGCCATTCAGCAGCGTCATTTCCAAAGCTGCCGGGAAATTGATATAGGCACACGGGCTCGTATACGTATCCCGGTTCGGCATACGTGCCTCAGAACAGCCTGAGACTGCATAATCATACGCTTCTGAAAACCTGGCCCCTTTGGCAAGCAGCAGAGGAATGACTTCCTCATCGTTGATCAGCTTAGGAAAGCCGCAGCCATCCTTGATCGTTTCCGCCACTTCATAAAGATAACGTTCCGGCGACCGCGTACAGATGCGTGCAGCCAGATCCGGATAATGCAGAGGGAACTCCCTTTTCGAACGCAGAAACAGATACGTGAGCTCGTTCACCGCATCGCGCCCATCCCGCGTCTGACCGCCAATCGTGACTGCTTCCCAATGCGCATAACCTTCATTGATCGACCCGCCTGTTGGTGAGATATAGAGATCCACATACTGTGCCATATCGATCCAGACACAGGCCAGAAGCTCCAGCACATCCTCATCCGATAGAGTCCCCTTTGCTTTATCTGCCTGATAAAATGGATACAAATATTGATCCATACGGCCATTGGAAATAATCGTGCCGGTCTTCTGTTCCAACCGCGAAAAAAGCTGAATGAACCACTGCGACTGCAATGCCTCACGAAAATTCCTGGCCGGATGCTCCGGTACCCAGGCACAGCGCTCAGCGATCTGCTCCAGTTCCATGCGGCGCACATCATCTTTTTCGGCTGCAGCCAGTTTACGCGCCAGAGCAGCATAACGATGCGCCAACAGGATGACTGCCTCGCAGTCGGTAACAACAGCTTCCAGATATGGCTTCTTATCAAGTGTATCTGTCGGGCTCATTGGATCAAGTGCAGCAAGCTCAGCCTGGGCTCTGCCGCGGATAGCTTCCAGACCATGCTGCAGAACCTTTTCATAATCATGTACCCACTGGATGGACGAACGGAACGACGCCGTCTCATTGACAATGAACCGTGATTCCTGTACATTGTGCGGATTATAGGTATAGCGCAGCGTTTCCGCTGGCAGCGAACGCGCGAGATCCTCATGGAAGGTCTTCCCCTGCCAATAAGGCGCGATTTCCTCCCGGACAGTACGCGCATCTTCAGCAGAAATAGTGAATGGCGCCCCCTGCCGCTGCGGCAGTTCTTCCACCGCTTCTGCCAGGAAATCCCCATCCAGTTCCGGATACAGAATCCCATAGCGTCCTGCGGTACCACCGCGCCCCACAATGAGCTCATCCGGCTCAAGGACAAGCGTAATCTGCTCTGCAACATGATGCATCGCCTTGGCCCAGCGCAGGATCAATGCCTGTCCCTCGGTTTCCCGCATGGATTCGGTAAAATATTTTGCCCTTTCCACATCAATATGCGGCTTTGCCGCCGACACCCTTGCCAGAAGCCGTTCAATCCGTGAGTCCCCTCCCGATGCCCTGCCCTGTATTTCATTTTGTATGCGCTGCTCCTGCGGCGACAAAACATGTGCCATAAAGATATCCCCTTTCAAATTGCATAAGTAAATGGCTTTTCCTCCACACGGAAAAATTCTTTATAAATCTTGTCACGCTGACGATGAAACTCCAGGCTCGTCCGATCACGCGGCACGGATTGCTCAATGTCATAAATATGTCTGACACACCCGGGATGACGATCTAAGACAATGACCTGCTGCCCAAGATAAACCGCCTCATCGATATCATGTGTAACAATGACCATTGTAATATGTTCCATCTGCCAAAGCCGAAGCATCTCATCCTGCAGCTTCAGCTTCGTCATTGCATCCAATGCACCAAATGGCTCATCCAACAGCAATAGCTGCGGCTTATTCGCCAGTGCTCTCGCAATCGCTACGCGCTGTGCCATGCCGCCAGATAGCTGGCGCGGATATAAATCAGCTGCTTCAGAAAGTCCGACAGTCGCAAGACTCTCTTGAATCAGTTTTGCCGCATCGGGCACATTGTCCGGCAAACTGAACGCAATATTCTCAGCCGCTGTAAGCCAGGGCAGCAAACGATGATCCTGAAAAATAAAACCACGCTTTCTCCCTGGCCCTTTGACGGACGCACCACGAAACAGGACCTGCCCCTCATACGCAGTATCAAGTCCGCCCATAATACGCAATAACGTACTTTTGCCGCAGCCACTCGGACCGATAACAGAAATGAACTTTCCTTCTTCAAGATCAAAATTTATGTTGGATAGCACTGTTTTCTTATCCGGACCCACTGCAAAGCATTTTGTCAAATGGCGAATCGATAATAGAGTATCTGACAATTTTATCCCTCCTTAACCCCAACGGATAATTCGTTTTTCCAGGATTCGCACTGCATCGTCCATAAGCTTTCCAACAATACCAATCAGCAGCATGCCAAGAATCACAATATCCGGACGTGAAAGACTGCGGGCATCCATGAGCATATAGCCGACACCGCGCGTTGCCGCAATCATCTCTGCTGCAACCACGCAAATCCAGGCGCTTGCCAGACCAAGACGAAGCCCTGTCATCAGAAATGGCAAGGCCCCAGGAATGATGATCTTGCGGATAACCTTAGCGCGAGGAACCTCATAGACACGTGCCAGCTCCAAATACTTAGAATCAATATTCTTGATTCCATGAAGCGTATTCACGAAAATCGGAAAAAAAGCTCCAATCGCAATAATATAAACTTTGGATGTCTCTTCAATACCAAACCAGAGAATTGCCAATGGAATCCAGGCAATCGGCGGAATTGGCTTCAATAACTGAAACACAAACTCTGTCCAAACCTCAAACCGTTGAAACAGCCCCGCCGCAATGCCCAGAACCAGCGCCAGTAATGCCGCAATGCCAAAGCCTTCCAGTACCCGTGCAACGCTAGCCGCGATATGTTCAAGCAGTGTGCCATCCGATGCAATTTCCAGAAAAGACTGCATCACTTTGCCCGGCGATGGCATCGTGTAATCATGGAATACACCAATTGCCGAAAGCCCCTGCCAGATCAGTAAAAGCATCAAGGGCAGGCTCCAATAAAACAAAAAATGCGGTACTTGTTCCAAAAAGCTTTTTGCTGACACGTCTGTCCCGTCCGTATTTTTTGTCAATGCTACTGCTTTCATAACCATCTCTTCCTTTCAAAACCTCACTGGATTCCAGCTTTTTGCAAATAAGACAAATCAATAAAAGCATCCATATCAATATCTTTGTCAATCATGTGCTCCTGCAGCAGGTAATCCTTGACTTTCTTGATCTCAGCCACATCCGCTGCGGTCAGTGCGGAATCATAATGCATATTGCTAAATACACTCTCCAAAACTTCCGGTTCCGTTTTCAAATCTTTGGAAATCAGCTTTGCGGCATCCGCTGGATTTTCTTTGATATACTCTCCGCCTCGCTGGCAAGCCTTGATATACGCCGCAATAACATCAGGATGCGCCTCCGCATAATCTGCTACCGCATAGGTCACGAGATTGCCACGTTTCAGTCCCGTACCATCTGCTACAACGCGCGCCTTATCGTGCAATACCAGCTGCGAAATAAACTGCTCCCAGATAACCGATGCATCAATCTGACCATTCTCCAATGCAGCAGGCACATCCCCCGCTGCGATGTTCACTGCCTGTATATCATCAAAGGACAACCCTGCCTGTTTCAATAAAAGAGACATCAAATGCTGTGAATAAGAGCCTTTCATATAAGCGACTTTCTTGCCTTTTAAATCTGCCACAGTCTTAATGGACGAATCCGGTTTGACAATAAGCGCCAATCCCTTCTCGCCATAGGCTACATCATCAATGATTTTGATATCCTGTCCTGAGGATTTTGCCAGAATGGCTGGCATATCTGCCATAAAGCCAATATCCTCATGACCAGAGGCCACTGCTTCATTGACCAACGGACCTGATTTAAAATCTTTCCATTCATATTTCGCGCCAACCTTTTTCAGTTCCTCATCCAGGTATCCCTTCTCTTTCGCAACATAAACATCTGCATAAAGCGGGTACGGCTGAGCACCGATCCGCAATACATCAGTCTTTCCCGAAGCAGCATTTGATGCATCAGCACCTCCGCCGCAGCCTGTTACTGCCAAACTCAGAACCAGGATTCCCCCTGCCAGCAGCATTTTACTCGTCGTATGAACAAACTCTTTTATCATTTAAATTCCCCCTCATATCTCTGCACTCTCATAGTTCAACTATTTCCTTACGCAGGCATTCCATCTTTTTTGTCAGCAATTTCACCCTGCCCATCGGGTAGTCTCTTCCCAAAGCCTCATATTTGCTTCTTCCATATTCATGATAGGGCAGAAGCTCATATTTGACCTGCGGATAATGGCAGACGGCCTGGTAGATCGCACGGATAATATCCGGATCATCATTTACCTTGGGAATCACCGGCGTACGAACCAAAATAGGCAATCTTGGGAAATCCGTCGCCAAATGTTCAAGATTTGCAAGGATATGGCCTGCCATTCCCTGCTGTCCTGCTCTCCCGCACCAGTACTGAAAGCTATCCTCATCCAGCAGTTTGATATCAAACATCACCTGATTGAGCAGCGGTGCTGCTTCCCGCAGGATTTCCCAGGAAGTGCAGCCGCAGGTCTCAACCGCAGTATGAATATGACGTTTTCTGGCCTCCCGCAATAAGCCAACAGCAAATTCCGGCTGATAAAAAGGCTCTCCGCCGGAAAGTGTCATCCCTCCGCCCGAGCGGAAATAGAACGCCTCATCCTGCTGAACCTGCTCCAGCACTTCCGCTATTTCCATATTCCTGCCATATAAATGCAGCGCCTGTGCCGGACAGTCTGATGCGAGCTTTTCCTGTAACTTCAGGTCTGCATGCTGAAACCCGGCAAGTATTGGTTTTCCTGTTTCTGACCTGCTCTGTGGACAAAGCTGCCGGCAGATCCCACAGGCCTGCAGACCAAGACATTTCTCCTGCGAAAAAGCCAGCTCCGGTTTTGCCGCCTGCGACTCCGGATTTGC
>CAZTAP010000137.1:0-7092 GCA_964611665.1 uncultured Selenomonadaceae bacterium
TAAACTGTAATTTGCAGACCAAAAAGGATTGTCCTCAAATTGTCCATATTGATGCGATAAACGTAATTTTTATTCAGTGAATAAATACCTTGCAAAATGTCAAAAAGTCAAATATAATAAAGTAAAAGTCAAATAGTCAACTCGTAAAATAGATAAGGGTGATGAAAATGAGTAATATTGCTGATTTAATCGAAGAATATATCCTGCGGCAGCTGGCAACGCAGCAGGATGGGAAGGTGGAGCTCAGACGAACGGATATTGCCGATGAGATTTCCTGTGCACCATCGCAGATCAGCTATGTATTGAATACCCGTTTCACACACGACAAAGGTTTTGTCGTGGAATCGCGCCGCGGGCTTGGCGGTTTTATCCGCATCGTGCAGGTGCCGGTGCAGAATCTTGTCTATCAGGATATGCTGGGCAAAATCAAAGAGGATACGGAGTATCCGATGGTACAATCCATGGTGCGGTATCTTTTGCAGCATCAGCTGATTTCCAATCGTGAGGCAGCGCTTGTCATGCAGGTGGTCACGACGGCCTATGAGAAAATGGAGCCTGCTGAGCGTGTACATTTCCTCAAATCCATCTTTTTGACTTTGGAGAATTTTTCCTGATAATGTTTGGAGGAGGCAGAGCCATGCTTTGTGATGATTGTAAAAAGAATGAAGCCTGTGTGCATATTACGCAAATCAGCGCAGAAGGCAAAATCGATAAAAATCTTTGTGAAAGCTGTGCAGCGAAATATGGGGACTTCATGTTTCAGCCAAAGGACAAGAATCTCTCCGTCAATGATTTCCTCAAAGGGATTTTCAGCAATGCGCAGCAGGAGGAGCCGCAGGAACAAGAAACTGCGGCCAGGCAGAAGCCGCAGACGAAGCTTGCCTGTCCGAATTGCGGCATGAGCTATGCAGACTTCCTGCATACGGGCAAAATTGGCTGCAGTGTATGCTATGATACTTTTCGCCGGCAGCTTGAGCCGCTTTTGCGCCGGATCCATGGCTCCAGCACGCATAGCGGCAAAATACCGCATCGTTCAGGCGGCACATTGGAGCTCAAACAGGAAATCAAGGTCCTGCGCCAGAAGCTGCAGACGAGCGTAGAGCGCGAGGAATATGAGAAGGCAGCTGAATATCGCGACAAAATCCGTGCGTTGGAAAAGCAGCTGGCTGAGCTGCCGCAAGAGGGGGCTGAAGCATAATGCCGAAAGAAGATCTTTTTACGAATCATGAACTTTCCTGGCTCAACGACAGCGGCAGCGACAGTGATGTCGTATTGTCCAGCCGGGTGCGCCTGGCCCGGAACTTCCGGCAGATTCCTTTTCCAAACCGTGCGGATTTTGAACAGCTTGCTGAAGTGCAGAAGCTGGCAGGCTCCGTGCTGGAGGATATCGAAGGCGCCATGGATGAGCCGTTTGACCGTATTGCCATAGAAAAGCTGAGCTCGCTGGAAAAAAATGTACTCATTGAAAAACACCTGATCAGCAGTAATCTGGTCAGGAATCCGCAGTATCGCAGTGCGTTCATCAGCAGTGACCGCCGCTGCAGCATTATGGTCAATGAGGAGGATCACCTGCGCATTCAGTGCATGGTATCCGGTCTGGATCTGGCCATTCCATTTGCCATGGCATCGCGGGCGGATGATCTCATCGAGTCGAAGCTCGATATTGCCTTTGATGAAAAGATGGGCTATCTTACCTCCTGTCCGACCAATCTCGGCACAGGACTGCGGGCTTCGGTCATGCTGCATCTGCCGGGCCTGGTCTTTACCCGCAATATCAACAACATCATCAATATTTCTCCGCAGCTCGGGCTTGCGGTACGCGGCATGTATGGCGAGGGCACCGATGTCGTAGGAAATATTTTTCAGATATCGAATCAGCTTACGCTTGGCTTCACGGAAGCGGAACTCATCGAGAACCTCACGAGTGCCGTAAAGGAAATCATTGCACATGAACGCCGTGCACGCAAAGCCCTGCAGCTTTATACCAAGGACCGGCTGGAGGATGAGGTGTGGCGTGCTTACGGTCTTTTGAGCTACGCGCGTTTCTTGTCCGATACGGAGACACTCACGCTTTTGAGCAAAGTGCGCCTGGGCATCGATATGGGACTGATCAGCGAGGTGGAGCCGAAGTGCTTCAGTGAGATCCTCATCGCAAGCCGCACGAATTATTTGCAGAACCAGGCAGGAAATGAGAATATGTCGAAGAATGAGATAGATAAACGGCGCGCCGGGGTGGTACGTGAGATTTTGGCGCAAAATAGCAAACGAAGGTGAAACTATGAACAATCGATTTACAGCCCGGGCTATCCGGGTTTTGGAATATGCACAATATGAGGCACAGGATCTGGAGCAGAACTATATCGGCACGGAACATTTGCTGCTGGGGCTGCTGCATGAGGGCGAAGGTGTAGCTGCCCGGGCACTGCGCTCGCTTGGACTGGATTTTGATACCGTGCGCAATCGCGTAGAGGCAGTCATTGATGAGGAGGGAGCCTATCCGGCAAAGAATCCTTATTATACGCCGCGCGCGAAGCGGGTCATGGAGCTGGCTGTCGAAGAGGCACGCTCTTTTGGGCACAACTATATCGGTACGGAGCATATCCTGCTCGGGCTGATTCGGGAAAATGAGGGCGTAGCTTCCCGCGTTCTCGTCTCGCTTGGTGCAGATCTGGATATCGTGCGCTCCAAGGTCATCGAGATGCTGGGCGGCATGCAGGAAGAGCCCGGAGAGAATCCTGGCTATACGACGCGTGCAAACCGCAATGCCAATACGACGACACCGTTATTGAACAAGTTCGGACGCAATCTCAACGAGATGGCCGCGCAGGATAAAATGGATCCGGTCATCGGCCGGGAAAAGGAAATTGAGCGCGTGATCCAGATCCTGTCGCGGCGCACGAAGAACAATCCAATCCTCATCGGTGAGCCGGGTGTGGGCAAGACGGCGATTGCTGAGGGGCTTGCCCAGCGCATCGAGCAGGGAGTCGTGCCGCATATGCTGCAGGAAAAGCGCGTGATTTCTCTGTCGATGGCTTCCCTTGTCGCGGGTGCGAAATACCGTGGGGAATTCGAGGAACGTCTGAAGGGCATTATTGATGAGATCACGGCGGATGGCAATGTCATTCTTTTCATCGATGAAATGCATACGCTCATTGGTGCCGGAGCTGCCGAGGGCTCCATCGATGCTGCGAATATCCTGAAGCCGGCACTTTCCCGTGGGGAGATTCAGGTCATCGGCGCAACCACGCTCAACGAATACAAAAAATACATTGAAAAGGACTCTGCTCTGGAGCGGCGCTTCCAGACCATCATGGTCGGCGAACCAAGCGCAGAGGATGCCATTCAGATCCTTCTTGGTCTGCGGGACAAATATGAAGCGTTCCATCGCGCACAGATCAAGGATGAGGCGATTGAAGCAGCCGTGAAGCTGTCCCATCGTTATATTACGGACCGCTTTCTGCCGGATAAGGCCATTGATCTCATGGACGAAGCTGCTTCCAAGGTTCGCATGAAGTCCGTTGCCATGCCGAATGCAGTCAAGGAACTCGAAGAAAAGCTTGAGGAGTTTGACCGCGAAAAGGAAGCTGCGATTACTGCGCAGGAGTATGAACGGGCTGCGAAAATCCGGGATGAGGCAGCTGCGGTCCGGGAGGAGCTGGCCAAAGCCAAAGGGAAGTGGGAAAAACGCGAAAATAACCGCATTACGGTTACGGCGGAGGATATCGCTGAGGTCGTAGGCCTCTGGACCGGGATTCCTGTCCGTCAGCTGGCAGCGAAGGAATCCGACCGTCTGCTGCATATGGAAAAAATCCTGCAGCGTCGTGTTGTCGGACAGGCAGAAGCTGTCACGGCGATTTCCAAGGCGGTACGGCGTGCACGCGCAGGACTCAAGGATCCGAAGCGCCCAATCGGTTCTTTCCTTTTCCTGGGTCCGACAGGTGTGGGAAAAACCGAGCTCGCACGCGCACTGGCAGAGGCATTGTTTGGTACAGAGGATGCAATCATCCGTTTCGATATGTCCGAGTATATGGAGAAATATACGGTTTCGCGCATGGTAGGCGCGCCTCCGGGCTATGTGGGCTATGAGGAGGGCGGCCAGCTTACGGATGCTGTGCGCCGCAAGCCCTATTCCATCATTTTGCTTGACGAAATCGAGAAGGCGCATCCGGATGTGTTCAATATCCTGCTGCAGGTGCTCGAGGATGGCCGGCTTACGGATAGTCAGGGACGTACGGTGGATTTCAAGAATACCGTAATCATCATGACATCGAATGCCGGGGCAAGCTTCCTGAAGCAGGAGGCTCCTGCCATGGGCTTTACGGCAAAGCTTGAGACTCAGCAGGATAAAAACGAGCAGGCGAAGAAACGTGTCCTTTCCGAAGTGCGGAAGCTGTTCAAGCCGGAATTCCTCAATCGCATCGATGAGCTGCTGGTCTTCCATCCGCTGGGCAAGGATGAACTGGCCAGAATCGTTGACATCCTGTTGAAGGATGTGAAGCAGCGCCTGGCGGAAAAGGGGATGAAGCTGGAAATCAGCCCCGCTGCCAAGGCAAAGCTCATCGAGAACGGCACAGACTTCAAGTTTGGTGCGAGACCGCTCAAGCGGGCCATCCAAAAGCTCATCGAGGATGAGATCGCTGAGCGTCTGCTGCAGCGCAGCTTCAAGTCCGGCGATACGATTTATGTGAAGAAAGTCGGAGATAACCTGGATTTTGTACAGAAAACCGTTCCGCTGAAGGAAGGAACTGCAGAGCATGCCGAAGAAACAGCAAAATAAGCTTGCACCAGAAACGAAGGGGGACAGCATCAAAAATTTCTTTTTGAATATCCTGATTGCGATCGCCTGGCTGTTGAAATGGACCTGGCGGATACTTTCCCGCCCATTCCGAAGGAAGGATGAATAGCCGTGCCAAAAAAGAAAAAAACCGTCTATGTCTGCCAGGAGTGCGGCTATGATGCACCCAAATGGCTGGGGCGATGCCCTGGCTGCGGTGCCTGGAATACAATGGTCGAGGAGTTCATACAGCCTGAGACAAAGGAGGGCGGACTCCGGCTCGGACTGTCCGATGCGGCCAGGCCGGTACCCATCAATGAGGTCAAAGTAGAGGATCTGCCGCGTTTTCTTACGGGTTCGGCAGAACTGGACCGCGTGCTGGGCGGCGGCGTTATTCCGGGCTCCATGGTGCTCATCGTGGGAGATCCTGGTGTGGGCAAGTCCAGCCTGACCCTCAAGGTATGCGCAAATGTGGCGAATGCCGGCCGCAAGGTGCTGTATGTGACCGGCGAGGAAAGTACGCGCCAGGTGCGTATGCGTGCTGACCGTCTTGAGGCAATTGCCGATGACCTGCTGGTGGTGAGCGAGACGAATCTCGAAACCATCGAGACCCATATAAAGAATACAAAGCCGGATTTGCTGGTCATTGACTCGATCCAGACCATTTTCAAGCCGGATGTACAGAGCGCGCCGGGCAGTGTGAGCCAGGTGCGTGAGTGCTCGGTGGAGCTTCTTCGCATCGCGAAGACGAGCGGCATTGCGGCCTTTGTCGTAGGCCATGTGACGAAGGATGGTACACTGGCCGGGCCGCGTGTGCTGGAACATATTGTGGATACCGTACTGTATTTCGAGGGAGAGCGCAATGCGGAGTACCGCGTGCTGCGTGCTGTGAAGAACCGGTTTGGCAGTACGAATGAGCTGGGACTTTTCGAGATGCGGGACTGCGGCCTGATCGATGTACCGGATGCTTCGAAGCTGTTCCTGTCTGACCGGGAGCAGGATTCCGGTACGGTCATTGTACCGACGGTAGAGGGGACGCGCCCGCTGCTCGTGGAGATTCAGGCGCTCGTAGCACAGACGCCTTATGTGCCGCCGAGGCGCACAGCGGATTCCGTCGATATCAAGCGCATCCAGCTGCTGCTTGCTGTCCTCGAGAAGCGCGTGCACCTGTCGATTGGTGCCTGCGACGTCTATATCAAGGTTGCCGGCAGCATCAAAATCGATGAGCCGGCAGCAGATCTCGGCCTTTGTGTGGCCATGGCATCAAGCTTTGCGAATCGCCGGCTTTTGCCGAAAACCATTGTTTTTGGAGAGGTAGGCCTTTCCGGAGAAGTCCGGGCAGTGAGCCAGGCAGATATCCGCATTCGTGAGGCCGCGAAGCTCGGCTTTCATCATGTGGTGCTGCCGAAGAAGAATTATGAGCAGCTCAAGGGCTCTGTTCAGGGAATCCGCCTGTTCGGTGCAGAAAATATCGGTGATGCCTTGAAACTGGCGATGCCAAGGCAGTAAAAAACGCTGCGGTGATGGAAAACTCCATCGCTGCAGCGTTTTTTGTTAAAGAGATGATGATGGATCAATTGACCGACAGGTGATTGGAAGATGAACGGTCCATGGCATGAAGCAGGCGATGGACTGGCAGGACCTTCAGCAGGACAAAGCAGATGATGAACTCTGGCAGCAGATACGTTGCGTTGAAGGTCAGGGAATAGAGATACGGTGACGTACCCGCCGGAGCGTAGGAGCCGAAGAAGACGGCACCAGAAATGAAATGGCAGAGGAAGCGTGCAAGGAAAGCAGCTGCTGTGCCAAGGTACATATGACGCGGAATGGCGGCTGCGATACCCAGAACCATATACGGCAGCGGATAATCGAACAGGACCTGCAGCGGATGCACGATGAACGGGTCCTGGATGAGATTGAACATTCCATACAGGAAGCCGGTGAGGCAGCCGACACCGGAGCCATAGCGGTAGGAAATGAGCAGCAGGGGGATCATCGCACCACAGGTGATGCTGCCTCCCTGCGGCATATGATAGAGCCTCAGCTGATGCAGCAGGATGGTAAGCGCAAGCATCAGGGCGATATAGACCAGCATGCTTGTCGTGAACTTGATGCGGCGTGCATAAAGAAAAAGCAAAATCAGCAGTAAGACGCCCAGCAGAGTGAAGAGGCTTGTCGGATGAGCCATGAGTTCGGCACTGCTGGCGAAAAATGTATCCAGCATGAAAAATGTATCCAGCATAATGAAACGCTCCTTTTCTATATGATTTCAATGACGTACAATATTTAGCATACTACGAAGGTGGGAGTTTGGCAAT
>CAZTAP010000138.1:0-7014 GCA_964611665.1 uncultured Selenomonadaceae bacterium
GAGGGATACAAATCATCTGCGGCAATCTGAACCGCCTTATTCATCAGTGTTTCCTTAAGAAATGCAGCGAGCCATCTCCTGTATTTATCTTGATGGGAGTGATAATGATGTATAAAATCATTGCTTGTGATCTGGATGAGACCCTGCTGGATGATCGTCATGAAGTTTCGGCGCGCAATGTGCAGGCAATTCAGAAGGCAAGAGAACTTGGTGTACATTTTGTACCGGCGACAGGACGCGGCTATAATTCGATTGGAAATACCCTGCAGGATCTTGGTTTGCAGGAAAAGCAGGATGAATATGTCATTTCCTTCAATGGCGGTGCAATCACGGAGAACAAAGACAGCCGTTTGATGGAACTGTCAGGTATATCCTTTGAAGAAGCGCGGGAGATTTTTGCGCGTGGTCTGAACTATGATGTCTGCATCCACATCTATACACAGCATGAGGTTTATGTTTACAATTTTGTTCAGTCGGAACGCGACTATCTGGCAGGGCATATGGAGGTCAAAGAGATTTTTGCCCACGATATTGAGTTTCTGCGCGGCCAGGAAATCGTGAAGGCACTCTATATGAATACAGATCAGGAATATCTGAGACGTATAGAGTCAGAACTAAAGGATGTTACTGGTGATATGGATGTAAGTTTCTCAAGCAACCGCTATATTGAATTCAATCGGCGTGGTGTGAATAAAGGTAAAGGCCTTTTGAAGCTTGCAGAACTTCTGGGGGTTGATCCGGCGGATACAATTGCCATTGGAGATAATTTCAATGATCTTTCGATGCTCAGGGCAGCGGGCCTTGGTGTCGGAGTACGCAATGCAGCGGAAGGGATCCGCGATTATTGTGACTTTATCACGCAGGCAACGAATAACGAGCATGCAATTGCTGAAGTCATCGAGAAATTTGTGTTGTGCTGACCTTGCCATGAAGCGCCTTCGACAGAGCCTGTGTCGAAGGCGCTTTTTTTCGATCCAGGCAGGAAAAGGCCGTACCTGTACCTAATTGATATCGTAAAAGATAAAGGATGTGCAGCGAAATATGGCAAAGGAAATCGAAAAGAAATATTTGGTAAAAAAAGAGCTCTGGCAGCCAAAGGATGAAGGCGTATGTATCCGTCAGGGCTATCTTAGCTCGCTGAAAGAACGTGTTGTACGGGTAAGAATCAGGGGAACGAAAGGGTTTCTTACGGTAAAAGGAGCCAATCATGGCATAGAGCGGCTGGAATTTGAATACGAGATTCCTTTAGCCGATGCGCAGGCTATGCTGGAACTTTGCGAGCAGCCGCTTATTGAAAAGACGCGTTATCATGAGGTGATTGAGGGTCATCTTTGGGAGATCGATTGTTTTTTCGGCATGAATGAGGGGCTGATGGTAGCGGAAATCGAACTGCCGACAGCGGAGGCGCATTTCAAGCTGCCCGAATGGGCGGGGACAGAGGTATCCGGAGATGAACGATATTACAACTCAAATCTCATTGCGCAGCCGTATTCTGTCTGGAAAAAGGAAGAAAAATAAATGAACTGTTTTATCCACATGCCTTGCGGGGATAAGTGCAAAAAAGACAACAAGATATAGTTTTTCTGGGAGAAAAGGATGGAATATCTTGAGTTATGCACTGTTTTATCCACATTATCCACAGTTTTGGGGATAAATTTGTGAACAATGAAGAAATACCTGCTTATATATTATAGAAGGAAAATGATTGGCCGGGAAAAGTTATCCACAGCGGTGGATTATTTTGTGGATAAATCGAAAGCAGGTTTGCTTTTTCAGAGCGGACAGGCTACAATATAGCATATATCTTGTTGTGTATAGATTGGAGATGGTGAGGATGGTTTCAGAATGGGAGCTTTTGCTGCGCCTGACATTGTCTTGCATTCTGGGCGGTGTCATCGGCTATGAACGCCAGTCCAGGCGCAAGTCTGCCGGCCTGCGCACGAATGTGCTTGTCTGTCTGGGTTCCTGCCTCATTATGGTTTTGTCACAAGCGCTCTATCAGAATGTCGAAGGACGCACAAATGCAGACCCGGCCCGTCTGGCAGCACAGGTGGTAAGCGGCATTGGTTTCCTGGGCGCTGGTGCTATCATGAAAGAAGGGCTAACGGTTACGGGACTTACGACGGCAGCCTGTCTCTGGGTTGTGGCAGGCGTAGGCCTGGCTGTAGGCGCCGGCTATTATTCGGGTGCGCTTTTCACGACAGCACTGGTCTTCGTCACGCTGGGCACGCTTTCCCGTCTGGATGACTGGGTGGTACATGAGAAGAACCTCTCGCTTTCTATCCATACCATCGATAAACCCGGGCAGCTGGTGCATATCAGTGAGTGTCTGGAGGATCTGCAGCTCAGTGTCAAGGGAGTGAAGGTCAAGGCGGATGAGGATGAGATTGAAGGCGATACAGGCATGCTCTATATCGATCTTGTCATCTACAACCGGCAGGGCATCAAGAGCATCATTGTCGTGGAGGCAATCAAGCAGCTCGATGGCATCATCAGCGTAGATATTACGTAGGAGGACGGGAAAGCATGGACAGAGATAAGGCCATAGGCGCGATGCGTGATTTTTTGACTGCGCTGGATATTGATTTGGCAGAAAGCCATATGGAAAAAACACCGGAGCGTGTGACGGATATGTATGCTATGCTTTTTGATGGCTGCGGCAAGAGCTCTGCGGCTGTCTGGGGAGAGACATTTCCTACGCCGGCAGGCGGCCTGGTCGCTGTGCGTCATCTTCCGTTCTATTCGATGTGCGAGCATCATCTTGTGCCGTTTTTTGGTGAGGTGCAGGTTGCCTATCTGCCGCATGAAGGCCGTGTGGCTGGGTTCAGCAAATTCGCGGCACTTGTGGAGCTTTTTGCTCATCGTCCGCAGCTGCAGGAGCGTTTTACCCGTCAGCTGGCCGAGGCAGTCATGCAGGACCTGAAGGCGGATGGCGTGGTCGTCGTCGTGGAGGCCCATCAGCTTTGTATGACGATGCGTGGTGAGATGGCTCATGGCTCTCGGACAGTTACGACGGAAAGCTGCGGCTTGCTGCAGAGCGGCAGTGCGCTATATAAAGAAGCATGGATGATGTTGATGAAGGGGGAAAACGATTGAACAGAGTCATACGGAGCTATCATTGGAAAAATGGCAAGCAGCTGGAGGTTGGAAAACGTACCCTGGTCATGGGAATATTGAATGTGACACCGGATTCTTTTTCCGACGGCGGGAAATGGAATACACTGGATCGTGCACTTTTCCATGCGGAGCAGATGATTGCCGATGGTGCTGATCTCATCGATATCGGTGCGGAGTCATCGAGACCCGGTTTTGCGCCTGTTTCAGCAGCTGAGGAATGTGAGCGGCTGCTGCCTTTTTTGGAGCGGCTATTGCCGGAAATAGCTGTCCCGGTATCCATTGATACCTTTAAGGCAGATACAGCTGAAGCAGCACTGCAGGCCGGTGCAGAGATGATCAATGATATCTGGGGCCTGCAGTATGCAGCAGAGCCGGGACGCATGGCTGCTGCTGCTGCAAAGTATGATGTACCTGTTGTGGCTATGCACAATCAGCAGGGCAAAGCATACAGCCAGGATATCATCGGGGCGATGCGTGCCTTTTTCCGTGAGACCATCCGGATTGCCGGGCAGGCCGGTGTTCCGGCGGATCATCTGATCTTTGATCCGGGCATTGGCTTTGGCAAGACGCCGGAGGCAAATCTTCAGGTGCTCAGGCGTCTCGCGGAGCTGCAGGAGATCGATGGAGAGACATATCCCTGGCTGCTGGGCACAAGCCGTAAGAGCTTTATTGGTGCGGCACTCGGATTGCCCGTCGGAGAGCGTATGGAAGCTACGGGTGCGACCTGTGTCTGGGGAATTACCCAGGGGCAGTCGATTGTGCGCGTTCATGATGTGAAGCCTGTTGTGCGCATGTGCCGCATGATGGATGCGATATTGGAGGCCTGAGTATGGATCGTATTGAGTTGATGGGGATGGAGTTCTTTGGCCGTCATGGCTGTCTGCCGGAGGAACGGGAAAAAGGGCAGACGTTCTTCGTTGATGTGAAGCTTTATCTGGATTTGTCTGCCGCTGGCAAGGATGATGCGTTGGACAAGACCGTGAACTATGCAGAGGTATTCCAGACGGTGCAGCGCATTGTCGATGGAGAGCCGGTCCGGCTCATCGAGTGCCTGGCAGAGCGCATCGCAGACCGCCTGCTTGCAGACTATGCCATCGAGATGGTGCGCGTGGGCGTCCATAAACCGTCTGCACCCATCCCGGGGAAGTTTCAGGATGTAAGTGTGCAGATCAAAAGGAGCCGCCGGCATGCGTGAGGCCGCAGCTTATTGCTGCTATCTGGGCCTGGGATCGAATCTTGGGCAGAGGGAAGATGTTTTGGACGAAGCCTTGCGGCAGCTTTCTTCTGCTCCGGGGATAGAGCTCAGGCAGGTTTCCTCGTATTATGAGACAGCTCCCTGGGGCGTCACGCAGCAGCCTGCGTTCCTGAATGCAGCTGCTGAAGTCAGGACGATGCTGGAACTTCCGGAGCTTCTGGCTGTCTGTCAGCAGATCGAGCAGCAGCTGGGCCGCGTGCGCAAGGAAAAATGGGGACCTCGCACCATAGATATCGATCTGCTTTTTGCTCCGGGGCATCCTTCGGATACACCAGAGCTCAGGCTGCCGCATCCCTATCTGAAGCAGCGGGCTTTTGTGCTGGTGCCGCTTGCCGAGCTTGCACCTGAGGTCATTTTTGATGGGCATAGTTTCGCATGGTGGCGTGATGCCTGTGCAGATTCAGGAAGTGTTCGGAAAATTTTGCCGAAAGGCAGGGATTTACTGAAAAAAGGCTAATATATATAAATATCAAAGGATGAAAGGGCGGAGGAAAATGATCAACGAAGAGATTATCGATGCAATGGTACGCATGACAAAGGAATCGATGAAGCATGCTTATACATCAGTGACAAAAATGGCAATTGGCTCCTGTGTGCTTACGAGTGATGGAACCCTGTACGGCGGCTGCAATATTGAGAATGCTTCGCCAGCGTTGTCCTGTTGTGCAGAGGCTGTGGCGATGTACAAGGCGATATCCGACAGCAAGCGTGAGTTTGACGCCCTGGCCGTCATTGCAGATACAGAAGAGCCTTTCGT
The DNA here is from genome assembly GCA_964611665.1 of uncultured Selenomonadaceae bacterium. GTDB lineage: Bacteria > Bacillota > Negativicutes > Selenomonadales > Selenomonadaceae > CAZTAP01. The sequence continues at coordinate 5,130 of CAZTAP010000138.1, forward strand.
ACCCTGTGGCGCATGCTGTCAGCTTATGGCAGAGTTTGGCGTGCAGGATGTCATCATGGCCAATGTGAAGGGGGATATCCGGGCGGCTACCCTGGCAGACCTCATGCCGTTGTCCAAGGATATGATGGCAAATAAAAAGGTCAAGAAAGCAAGAAAAAAGAAGATCGTCATAGATACAGAATTTTAAGGAAACATCAGCGTTTCCTTAAGAATGGGCGGCTGCAGCAAAATACTCGCAGTCGCCCATTCGATTTGAAAAGGTGAGGATAAAATGGGTTCATTTATTTTTTTATTGTTGATTTTCCTGGTTCTGATTGCAGCGGGGATTCCGGTGGCGAGAGCGGCATTCTTTGCTTTTGCAGCTGCGATGCTTGTACTGCTGCTCTGGGTTGGCGTACAGGTTTTAACGTTGTTTTTGTGTCTCATACCGACGGTCATCGTTGGCGTGCTGGCTGCGAAACTTGCTGAACATCTGGGCTGCCGAAAGGAAATGGCGGAAAAGATCGGCATCATTGCGACACTGCCATGTCTTTATTATTTTTTCTTTTGAACTGCGGGCGTGGCAAAACGTGCATCAGCCTTGCGGATTTTGTCTGCATAAATATCCTGGAGTTCATGGAAAGCTCTGCTTACGCTGGCCGGAATTGCGACATGGGCAAGATAGTTTTTTCCCTGAGGGCCATAGCCTGACGGCGTATCCTGCAGGCGGGGCAGCTCACCCATAAGCAGGGTGATATAGCGATCCATGGACCACATGCCAAAGATGTCCTGCTGGAAGCAAAGGGCATCTTTTTTGACGACGACATGGGCTTCATAGGAGGCAAAGTTCACAATGCAGCAATCTGGTTTGTATTTGCGCAGCACGGCATCCATACGCTGCTGCATCGTGGCATCCTGGGTCAGGATCAGGTTGTCGGCCGGGATATGGTTTTGGCTGAGCAGTTCCAGCAGATTGGTGATATTATTGCCGCAGTTTGTAGAATGCGTCTCCAGAAAATCGGCCTGCAGGCCATGACGGTGCTGTAAAAGCGCAGCAAATAGCTCAGCTTCGGTTTCACCCGTCGCTTTGCAGCCGGGGAAAAGGCTGCGGGCCTTTTCCTGCAGGGTGGCTGTAGTATGTCCTGCGCCGCCTGCGATAATATACTGCCGGGCGGCCTGGCTGCGTATAGCTTCTGCGAGCACATCGATGCCGCAAAGGATGCTGCCGCCAAAGAGCACCATGGCATCGGCCTGTTTCCGGCCGCAGAAGGCGGAGAGATTTTCCTGCGTGAGCGCTGCCACATCGCGGCGTCCGCAGAAATGTCCAAGGATATTGAGGTTTTCGGCGATTTTGTTTAAGGTAAGCATGAGCAGTTCCCCTTTTTATGCTTAGTGAATATTAATTGAATTACAATGTATTGCTATCAGCAACTTTTTTATTTACATTAGATAGCTGATGGACTGTACTAAAATTAAGGAGGGATTTATTATGGCACAGACCAGCATCAGTATCCGTATGGATAGCGATTTGAAACAACAATTTGAGGAATTTTGTGCAGCAATTGGCATGAACATGACGACTGCTTTTAATGTGTTTGCCAAAACTGCGGTGCGGGAGCAAAAAATACCGTTTGAAATTTCTGCAAAGAATGACGCATTCTATAGTCCTGCAAATATAAAGCGATTGAGAGAATCTATTGCGCAAATGGAAAAAGATGGCGGAACAATTCATGAGGTAAATTTGGATGATTAAAGCCTGGACTGACGCTGTTTGAGATGATTATCTTTACTGGCAGCAACAGGATCGGAAAACCTTGCATCGCATCAATAGACTTCTTATGGATATTGATCGAAATGGCTATCATGGCATTGGAAAGCCAGAGGCTTTACGTGCAGATTTATCTGG
>CAZTAP010000139.1:0-6890 GCA_964611665.1 uncultured Selenomonadaceae bacterium
ATTTTGCACAATATCTTTTGAATCAGAAGATGCTGGAAACAGAACAGGTACAAAAGCTGCTGGCTGCAGCAGATCATTGCAGTGTGCAGCTGCCTTTGCGTGCTCTGCGGCAGGGAAATATCTCGCCTGAGCAGGCTGCAGCACTTGCCCCGTTATCCGGGGAAAAACTGCGGCAGGCGATGCTTGCACAGGGGCTGCTCACAGAATCTCAGGCGCGTAACCTGTCGGAGGCTGTGACGGGGGAGAGCCTGCGTTTTGCGCAGGCTATGCTTGATGCTGGCATAGCAGACTATGCGCGGGTTGCAGAGCTTTTTTCGCTGTATGAGAAAAGCAGTGAGAGCCCGGCTTATACGGCAGTTAAAGCAGCAGCAGGCGGTGGACTGGAAGAGGAGCTTGCTTATTACAGTGAGTATACGGAGCTTTTTTTGCTGTCGTTGGTTCGTTTTCTGGATATGCCGGCTGTTATTGATGCAGGAGCAATGTCTTTCATGGCAGAACCGCCAAATCATGTCGTATCGCAGCGCATGAGCGGCGATGTGAGCATGGTGGGAGGAATCCTGGCTGAGGATAAGGTGTTCCTTGAGCTTGCCAGAAGGTACAGCCATGAGAAACTGGACAGTGTAGATTTGCTGGCGATTGACTGCGTAGGGGAGTTCCTGAATGTCATGACCGGATTGTTTGCGGTGGAACTAGGTAAGCGAGAACTGGATGTCGATCTGGAGATGCCGCACTGGGAAAAGAATCTTCAGCCGGAGGCGGCAATGCTTTTGCAGCTGAGCCTTTTGACACCAGTGGGGACGTTCCAGCTCATTTTGTCTGCGGACGAATTTTTGTAAAAAAGTTTCTGCTGCATTTACGGTTTATTGGCAGATGCAGCAGAATTTCTATTTGGGGAATGAAGGAGCAGCAGGAATGCCGACAGCAGAAGATTGTGAACGCAATAAAAAAATCGTGATTTTAGCGGCCTATCATTGTTATTTGCGTTGTGGCATTGAAAAGACGACGCAACGGGATATTGCAAGAGAGGCAAATCTTACACCGCGGTCTATACAGCGTTATTTCAAGGACAGGGATGAACTTTTGCTGGCTGTGACGGGGTATTTATTGGGGAAATACAATCAATACGTACAGGACTACGTTTCGCAGAATGCTGCAAGGAATAAGACAGCACTGGAAGAAGTCGTCCTTTTTCTGGAATGTCAAAAAAAGATTTATTTGGAATATGGCGGCGTTTTTTTGTTGATGAATGAACTGGATATTTATTTCAAACGTTATAAGGAACGCTATCTTTCCTCTATGCGGGTATTGAAAAAGCTCGATGTCATGCGGCCGTATCTGCAGGATATTTTGCGGCGTGGTGTAAAGGAACATAGTATTCATGTCTCTACGAGTATCGAGGATCTGTCAGAACTGATCATTGCGACGTATACTGGATTATTTCATCATTTTAATTTTAAATACCTGGCGGAAGATGAAAAAAAACGGGAGAAGGATATTCAAATGCTGGATCTTTATATTTGCAGCTTAAGAAGATTTTTACAGTATCCCGCATGATTTTTTTTTTGCTGTTCTGTGTCGCTATATACGACACAGGGCTTATGCATCGAATAGGAGGAAGTTGTTTATGTGTATAGAAAAGGCTTTTCAGCGATGTTTTGAGCAATTAGAGGCCGGGGTGTGCGTAATTGGCAAGGATACCCATGAAATCCTATATTATAATACGGCTATGCGCTACCTGACCGGTACAGGTGTACAGCGCGGAGCACTTTGCTATGAAGTATTTCGTGGAAAAAATGTGCCTTGTGAGGATTGCGCTATGCGGAGTGACAGCGGATCGCTGAGGCAGCATCCCTGGCATCGGGCAGAAAGGATACAGGGACTGCTGTTCAACAGGGCTTTTGTGGAATGGTCAAAGAAGCCCGCTTATGTGATTTTCTGTACAGCTCTGTCCGTGAATGGAGAAATCAGGCAGCAGACTGTATGGAAGAAGCAGGAGCTTCTGCGGAATCTTGAGGAATCCCTGAAAGCTGCAAAGAAGGCGAATCAGGCAAAATCAGAGTTTTTGTCACGCATGAGCCACGATATCCGGACACCAATGAATGCAATCATTGGCATGACAAATATGGCATTGAGCTATGAAAATATTCCGGAGACGTTAACCTGCTTAGAGAAAATTCAATCTTCCAGTCAATTTTTGCTTAGTCTGATCAATGATATTTTAGATGTATCGAAAATTGAAAGCAGGCAATTGAAACTTTCCCCGGAGCCTTATGTTCTGAAGGAGTTTGTTGATCAGGTCAGCCAGATCATTCAGCCACTGTGTAAAGCCAAGGAAATCGATTTTGTCGTCATGGTTGATTTTCCTGAGAATTGCTGCGTATTTGTCGACCATGTGCGGTTTAAACAGATTTTTCTGAACCTGCTTTCCAATGCGGTGAAATATACGCCAAATGGTGGCCGGGTAGAGTTTTCCATAGAAAATCAATGGCAGAATAAACGTGTCCAGCAGATGCGTTTCCGTGTATCGGATACGGGCATCGGTATGAGCAGGGAATTTCAGCAGCATATGTTTGAACCTTTCAGCCAGGAGGACAGCCGGCATGTTACCGAGTCTGCGGGGACTGGTTTGGGATTATCTATCGTCAGAAGCCTGGTGGAACTGATGCATGGTACGATTGCCGTGCAGAGTGAGCCGGGGTATGGCAGCATGTTTGCTGTTCAGCTGAAACTCAGGACATGTACTGCGAGTCAGACGGTTACCGCGGGTCAGAACAAGGGCAGTGAAGGAAGACTCATTGGCTATCGTGTTCTTCTGTGTGAAGACAATGCGTTGAATACGGAGGTTGCAGATTGGATTTTGCAGCAGGCAGGCATTGAGGTCGAAAATGCAGCGGACGGACAAGAAGCGATACAGGTATTTGCACGTTCGAAGCCTTATCATTATGATGCAGTCCTTATGGATATCCGTATGCCGCATATGGATGGGCTGGAAGCTGCACGGCGGATTCGCAGTATGTCCCGGCCGGATGCCGGGAAGGTTCCGATTATTGCAATGACAGCGGATGCTTTTGAAGAAGATCGCCAGCGTTCGCTTCAGGCGGGCATGAATGCACATATAACGAAGCCTTTAAGTCCGGAAATATTATACCGGACCTTGCTGCGTTTTATGGACAGCGAAGATTAAAGCAATAAGCAGGCAGAATGTGTATCTGGAAGGGGTGATGCGTCCAAGGCTGTCTTTAAATTTTGCGGCAATGAAATTTTTTTGAGATTTTTATTGACAGCGGGCATTTGTCTGTGATATTATATTTCTTGTCGCAAGGGCAGCATGTTTGTGCTGTGTGACAGAAAAAAGAATACTTCTTTTTGGTAGAGCATTGTGGAGAGTTGTCCGAGTGGTTGAAGGAGCACGCCTGGAAAGCGTGTGTACGGGAAACTGTACCGAGAGTTCGAATCTCTCACTCTCCGCCATTATTTTTGAATCTGTTCCTTTTCCAGGTCGGACCGCAGCGCTTTGGTCTTGCGCAATGGAGTCTCGTGAACCCCGTCAGGTCCGGAAGGAAGCAGCGGTAAGTGAATCGCTTCATGTGCCGCGAGGTCGCCTGAGGGCTGTGGCCCGACGTTGAAAAGGAAATCATAGAGCAGTCCTGCGGGACTGTTTTTTTTGTATGTCTGGAAAAAACGAAACAATGGGATTATACTCAAAGGGTAAGATCATCAATAAAGGATGGGGAGTTTTATGGCGTATATTGCGCTTTACCGGAAATGGCGTCCGGGCAGTTTCAAAGACCTTGTCGGCCAGGAGCCGATTGCACGTACGCTTTCGAATGCAATCATTTCGGGAAAAATCGGGCATGCCTATCTTTTCTCAGGGCCGCGTGGTACAGGAAAAACAAGTACAGCCAAGATTTTTGCCAAGGCACTGAATTGCGAGAAGGGGCCTACGACGGAACCCTGCGGTGTTTGCGAGAACTGCCGCAAGATCAATGATGGCACTTCAATGGATGTGTTCGAGATTGATGCGGCTTCCAATCGCGGCATTGATGAAATCCGTAATCTGCGTGAGACAGTAAAATTTGCTTCGCCGGATGGACGGTATAAGGTGTATATCATCGATGAAGTGCATATGCTTACTTCTGAAGCGTTCAATGCCTTACTGAAAACGCTCGAGGAGCCTCCGGCCCGTGTTGTGTTCATCCTGGCAACGACAGAGGCACATAAGGTGCCGGCAACGATTCAGTCGCGCTGTCAGCGCTATGATTTCAAGCGCATTACGGTGGAAGAAATCAAAAAGCGTCTGGAGCTAGTGACACAGGAAATGAAGATTCCTGCGGAAGAGGAGGCACTTTCCCTTATTGCGGTGCAGGCAGACGGAGGAATGCGTGATGCGCTGAGCATTCTGGATCAGTGCTCGGCACTTTCCGAAGGAAGCGTGACGGCAGAACAGGTGCAGCAGATCCTGGGGCTTGTCGGTCATGAATGGATTTGGAAGATGACTGCAGCAATTGCGGGACGGGATGGCCAACAGGTTTTGCAGATCATTGCAGAGCTCATGCGGGACGGCAAGGATCTGAAGCAGATTCTGGCAGAGCTTTCCCTGCATTTGCGCAGTGTGATGGTTTATCAGGCGGCGGGTACGGTAGAGGACATGGATCTTTACAGCGAATCGGATAAAATTCTTCAGGAACAGGAAAAGCTTTTTGCGCAGGAACGATTGATGCAGATGATACAGCGTTTGCATGAAGCGATGAATGAGCTTAAGTGGTCACCGCAGCCGCGAATCACTGTAGAGGTCGCCTTGTTATCTCTTTGCCGGCCCGAAGCTGCGCTGGGGGAGTCAGCCGTACAGGCACAAACGGCGGATACGCAGGAGGATGCGCGTATTGCACAGCTTGAAGCGAAGCTTGCACAGGTTACGGCGGCTTTGTCGGCTGCTCCGGTTCCGGGGAAGGCGGCTGTAAATCCGGTAAGGAATCAGCCGCCAAAGGCTGAGCAGCCTGCATCAGCTCCGCCTGCGGCAGTTACGGCAGCAGTTCCACAGGAGCTTACAGCAGAGGGCAGCCAGCTTTGGCAGAGCCTGCTGCAGACCTTGAAAGAACGCAAAAAGACGCCTGTACTGGCTTGTGTGGAGAAGGGTGAGTTTCGTGGCATGAACGGAACCCAATTTTTTATTGTGTTTAAAAGCAGCTTTTTGAAGTCACGTACAGAGCGTGCAGACTATCGTGAATTGCTGGAGGGTATTCTAACGGAAATAACCGGAACGGCATTACAGGTCATTTGTACGCTGGAAAAAGCGGCGCCTCCGCCGCCTCCACCGCCAAAACCCAAGAAAAAGGCACCTCTGCTGCCGCCTGAGCCTGCAAAGGTAGAGGTGGATCTGGATAATCTGTCTAAGGATGAGCTTGCAAATCTTGAGGCGGCTACCGCTGTGTTTGGCGATCATTTTGTGAATATGGATGAGGAATGAATTGACGGAAGGCGTTTATTTTGGTAGGCTATGAATAGAATTGTTTACCGGCTTGCACAGAACCCTGTGCGGGTGCAGAATAGAAGGGAGAAATACAATGTTTGGTGGAATGGGCAACATGGGAAATATGGCTGGCATGATGAAAAAGATGCAGAAGCTGCAGAATGAAATGAAAAAGATGCAGGAAGATCTTAAAAAGAAGACAATCGATGTATCCGTAGGCGGCGGAGCTGTTAAAATTGTAATGAATGGTGAAAAAGAAGTACAGTCACTGGTCATTGATCCATCTGCTGTAGATCCTGAGGATGTTGAGACACTGCAGGATCTTGTTACGGCTGCTGTAAATCAGGCAATCAAAAAGGTTGATGATATGATGGCATCTGAGATGGGCAAGCTTACGGGCGGCCTGGGTCTTCCTCCTGGAATGATGTGAGATGCAGTATATTGCACCACTAGCAAAGCTCATTGAGCATTTTCGCGCACTGCCGGGGATTGGCTCCAAGACGGCAGTGCGTCTTGCTTATCATATTCTCGATATGGATGCGGATAAGGCAAAGGCTTTGGCGAATGCTATCATTGAAGCTAAGGAAAAAATAGGTTATTGCAACACATGCTTTAACCTCAGTGATGAGAATCCTTGCCGGATTTGTGCGTCTGCTGCACGGGATCACTCAACGATTTGCGTTGTTGAGCAGCCGCAGGATGTAGCCGCAATGGAGCGCATGCGCGACTATAAGGGCGTATATCATGTGCTGCATGGGGCACTTTCTCCGCTTGAAGGGGTAGGACCGGAGGATATCCGTATCAAGGAGCTTTTGAACCGTCTTTATCAGGATGAAGTCAAAGAGATCATTATGGCAACAAATCCGAACGTTGAAGGGGAAGCTACCGCAATGTATATTGCGAAGCTTTTGAAACCTGTTGGCGTGAAGGTTACGCGTATTGCTCATGGCCTGCCGGTTGGCGGCGATCTGGAATATGCAGATGAGGTGACTTTGTCCAAGGCAATGGAGAATAGAAGGGAAATCTGACATGGTTGAATCAAGTGTCGTTATTGCGTTTGCAGTTGGCATGCTGGTACTTTGCCTGATCGGCAAAATTGCATCGATGCCGCTGCGTTTGATTTGGAAGTTTATTACCAATAGTATCTTTGGTGCGTTTCTTCTCTGCATTGTAAAGCTCTTTGGGCTGCATGTACAGCTGAATATTCTCACTGCATTGATTGCAGGCGTGTTTGGCATACCGGGAGTCATCGCGGTTACCTTATACAGCTATTTGTGATGACAGGCCTGTTCCTGCGGGAATGGGCTTTTCTTTTGTCTTTTCACACTTTTTTATTAAAAAGTGAAAAAAGGTGTTGACAGGTTAGCACAAATCATGTAATATAATACAAGTCGCCGCGATGTGCGGTGCACTGCTTCAG
>CAZTAP010000140.1:0-6875 GCA_964611665.1 uncultured Selenomonadaceae bacterium
AATTTCTCAACGGCCTTGATCAGGCCGAGGTTTCCTTCCTGAATCAAATCCAGGAACAGCATGCCGCGCCCGACATAACGCTTAGCGATACTTACAACCAGACGCAGATTTGCCTCAGCAAGACGCTTCTGTGCCTCCTCATCGCCTTCTTCCATACGCTTCGCAAGGAAGATTTCCTCCTCAGCTGTCAAAAGAGGCACACGGCCAATTTCTTTCAGATACATGCGGACCGGGTCATCAATACTGATTCCCTCCGGAATGCTCAGGTCGATATCGACCTCTTCCTCATTCTTTTCCGTATCCTCATCAATCTGAGTCTCATTCGAATCATCCACAATATCAATGCCCTTGCGGCTAAACGCCTCATAAAGGTCATCGATCTCATCCGGTGACATATCCTGTGTCTGCAGGGCTTCAACGATTTCACCATAGGTGAGCACGCCGCCATTCTTCTTTCCTTTTTCCAACAGATTTGTCACAATTGCCGAACTTTGATTCTGAGCTGCCGGAGCAGCTTTTTTCTTTGCCTCAGCCATTTACCTGCCTCCTTTCATCGAATTCTTTACGATAAGATATATCATGCACAATTACAACTCATCCATTTCATTTTTTATTCTCTGACTTTCTGCCAGTTCCTGCAAAAAGCCGTTATCTCCTCTGCGCTGCAGCAAATCAGCCTTCTGGCTGTGTTCATCATAAAGCCTTTGCAGATAAACCTTGCGCAGCATCTTTACGGAATCCTCATAGGCTTCCATCGTTTCCTGCCCGCCAGTCTCCTCGACAAGAGCTCTGGAAAGCTCTGCTGCAGCTTCATCACTGAGCACCTCTGCCGCCCGCACATCATCGACGACCCCATCATGCTCACTGCAGTCATGCAAAAATTGCAGGATTTCCGCCTGAAGCTCATTGGGAAAAGCTGTGAGCGGCACCACGGCCTCAAGATGCGCAAGCACCCCAAGATCCTGCCAGGCCGCCTTCAACACAATGCGGCCTGCCCTGCGAATCGCATCATCAGCCTGATGCACAGCCCTGCGCATAACGACACTGCGCTGAGCCTGCGGTTCGGGCTCCCCCGGATGATGCTGATAACGCTGCAGCTCTGTACGTACAGCACCTTCATCGATGCCAAGTACCTGTGCAATCCTCGTGATATACGCATTGAGCTCCACGGCGTTTTGTATACCGGCCAGCACCGGCAGCATAGCTGTAAGCGCATTGACCTTGCCCTCAAGGTTACTATAGTCCGTATGGTTCAAAACATACTGCATGCGGTATTCCACAAGCGGCAGGGCCTTCTTCACCAAAGCGCGGAACTCATCAGCCCCGTGCTTGCGGATGAACTCATCCGGGTCCTTGCCATCAGGAACCACGATGACCCTCACCACAGCCCCTGTCTCACGTACAATCGACAGTGCGCGGATTGTCGCATTCTGCCCTGCATCATCGCTGTCATAGCAAAAATAAATCTCCGGCGCATAGCGCAGAAGCAATTTGCACTGTTCGGCCGTAAACGCCGTACCAAGAGAGGCCACTACATTATGCACGCCTGCGCCATACACAGAAATCGCATCCATATAGCCTTCAACCACGATGGCATAGCCTTCCTGCTTGATGGCACGATGCGAGCGGTCCAGACCAAAAAGCAGTCTGCGCTTATTGAACAGCAGTGTCTCCGGAGAGTTCAGATACTTCGGCTGACTGTCATCCAAAACACGTCCGCCAAAGCCAGCTACATGTCCACGTTCATCCGCAATAGGAATAATCACACGATTGCGGAACCGGTCATAGATTCCCTCAGCATTACGGCGTTCTGCCGCAAGTCCGCTCTCCAGAAGAAATTCCCGCTTCACCCCTCGCTTCAAAAATGCCGCAGAAAGCTTATCCCAGGCATTCGGCGCATAACCGAGCTGAAACTCCTCAATTGTTTCCATAGAAATCCCCCGACCAGCAAAATAAGCTTTTGCCGGCGTCCCGTAGCTCGTCCTGGTCAGACAATTATGGAAAAAATCCCGGGCCATCTCATGGACCTTGCGCAAATCAGCAATTTTCTGCTCACGCGCAAGCTCCGCCGCTGACTTCTGCCTTTGGGGCATAGGAATATTCAGGCGCTCTGCCTGAAGCTTGATCGCCTCAAAATAGGAAATATTCTCCATCATCGAAATAAACTTGAAAACATTTCCACCTGCATGACAGCCAAAACAATAAAAAAAGCCCTGGTCGGGAACAACCGAGAACGATGGCGTATTTTCCTGATGAAAAGGGCAGCAGCCCCAATAGCGGTTCCCTTTTCTTTTCATGGACACATAAGAGGAAACAACCGCCAGAATATCCGATTCAGCGCGCACACGCTCTACAAACTCATCCAGCAATTCGTTTCTCATACCAAGCTTCCATCCTTTATCTACCGTCAAATCATCAAAAAAAATACCATATTTGTGTGATACTTTACCTAAATTCGCTGCATTCAGGAAATCTCCTTCTTTTCCGGCAAAATATTTTCTCAGAAAAAAAGAACATGCTTTACCATCACACATCTAGATATATATATTCCATGTAAATTTAAAATATCCTTTTTTTTGCTTGACATTCTTATATTTTTTTGCTGAAAAAAGACATGCACGCAATGTACATGTCTTTATACCTGTCTTTCCTGTTCATGGAACCATCAATCCTACGGGCGGCATGAAGATTTTATGAAAAAGCTGCACCGCATAGCTGTCCGTAAGCCCGGCAACATAATCCACAACGATCTGCTCACGTCCCCAGCGCTCCTCACGCTGCAGGAACTCCGCCGGCAGTTCATCAAAATTCTTCATGAAATAGCCGAAAAGCTCCTGCAGCACAAAAACTGCCTGATGACGTTCCCTTGCGAGCTCTTTCGAATGATAAATATGCTCGAACATAAAGGTGCGGAAGGTGTCCATGACCTCCTGCATGTGTGCAGAAAGCAAAATATCGGACTGATCCGTGGAATTCAGGATGATATCGGACACCATGCCCGTAATCATATGTGATGGCTTGCGTCCAAGATTATCATAGACAAGCGTTGGCAGATCGCCATCCTTCAGCAGTCCGGCACGCAGGCTGTCATCATAATCATGGCAGAGATACGCGATACGGTCGGCAATGCGCACGATTCTTCCTTCCAGAGTCTTGGGCTTGTGTCTGCCCGTATGATTCAGAATGCCATCCTTGACGGCAAAGGTCAGATTCAGGCCCCGGCCTTCCTTCTCCAGATATTCTACCACACGCAGGCTCTGCTCATTATGCGAAAAGTGGCCTGCAAGCTCAGCCATAGCCGCCTCGCCTGCATGGCCGAACGGCGTATGTCCCACATCATGGCCGAGTGCGATGGCTTCCGTCAGATCCTCGTTAAGCTGCAGTCCTCTGGCAATCGTGCGGGAAATCTGGGAAACCTCCAGACTATGGGTCATACGTGTACGATAATGATCTCCGGATACAATATAGACCTGTGTCTTATGCTTGAGCCGGCGAAACGATTTAGAGTGCAGGATACGATCCCTGTCCCGCTGGAAATCCGTGCGGAACGGACACTCATTGATGGGGTGCAGCCGGCGGCTGTCCCTGCTTTTTGCCGCCTTTGTCGATAGCAGCCAATATTCCATTTCTTCCGTTCTCTCACGTACATTCATCTCCAGCACCCGCCTTTTTGTAATATTCTCTCTAATTCCTCATTATACTACACCTTTGCCCAAAAGAGAAACAAAGGTGCGTATTGCAATTTTTGCAGCTCTGCTGTACTATGAAAAGTACATCCCGATATCGAGGAGGAAAAACATGAAACAAACAAAAATCATCCTGCTGACTCTTCTGGCTCTGCTCGCCATGAGCTCCCTGGTCCTTGCAGCCAAGCCGGGCGTGAGCTCTGACAAAAGTTATCTGGACATCAATACCGGACGCTATATACTCGAGGGCCATGTAAAGATCACGACGGACAGCCGCACGATCACTGCCGATAAAGCACAGGTGGACATCGCTTCCCTGGAAGTCTGGGCGCAGGGAAACATTCAGGTCGTACAGGACGGACTCACCTTCCATGGTGACAAGGTCCATGTCATGGGCAGCAAAAAAACTGCAGAAATCGAAGGACATGCTGATCTCCAGCGTCCGGACATCTCCATCCGCTCCGACCAGGCCAGCTATAACTGGGATACAAAGATTGCTGAATTCGACAAGAATGTTGTGATCCGGCAGAATGGCACAGAAACAAAGACTGAACATGCTTCCTACAATATAATAGAAAACAAGCTTCAATAAGCAAATAAAAAAGGACTGGCCGGAAATCTTCACAATTTCCGGCCAGTTCTTTTTTATGACACCATTACAACACAAGCTTGCTGAAATCTGCCGCGCGATGAATGAGCTCATCCACGGACTTCAGAAGGCCCAGACGATTGCTGCGGATTTTTTCATCCTTATCCATAACCATGACCCCATCGAAAAAGGCATCGATTGGTGCAGCAAGATCCGAAAGCGCATCGATCGCGCCCAGATAATCCTGCCCCTTCACGAGACTGTCCACTGCACTCTGTGCAGAAGTATATGCCTGATACAGCGCCTTTTCCTCTGCCGTATTGAACAATGCTGCATCGACAGCAGAGTTTTTGGCCTTTTTCGCAAGATTGCCCGCACGTACAAAAGCCTGGATCGTTTTCGTCATGTCCTTTTCCAGAGCCTTCGCGAGTGTCCGTGCACGAAGATATACTGCATAGATATCATCTACATCCTGCAGCACTGCATCAACGACATCATACCGGATCTTCGCATCAGCCAGTACATTCTTAAGACGCAGTCGGATGAAGTCTGCCACATCTGCCTGCATTTTCATGCGTGCATCTGCATCGCCAATGCCCAGCAGATCCATCTCAGCAGCGACCAGCGACGAAAGGGAAACCTGATAGTTCGCCTCGATCATCATATTGACCATGCCGAGTGCCTGACGGCGCAAAGCGAACGGGTCCTGTGAGCCGGTAGGAATGAGCCCGCGGCTGAACGTTGCCACGATATTATCGATTTTATCCGCAATGCTTACGATACGGCCCGCTGTCGTCTGCGGCTGGGCATCCCCGGCAAAGCGCGGCATATAATGCTCATCGATGGCTGTGGCCACTGCCGGGCTCTCCCCATCGAGCAGCGCATACTCGCGGCCCATGATGCCCTGCAGTTCCGTGAACTCGCAGACCATGCCCGTAACGAGATCAGCTTTGGCAAGCTTCGCTGCCCGCATGGCATTTTTCTTATCTTCAGCCGATACCTGAAGCACACCGCTGATCTTATCTGCCAGCTTCACCAGACGGCCGGCCTTGTCATAGATTGAGCCAAGCCCGACCTGGAAGACTACGGTCTTCAGCTTATCCATATGCTGTTCAAGCGACTTTTTGCGATCCTCATCAAAGAAGAACTGTGCATCATCCAGACGTGCACGCAGTACGCGCTCGTTGCCATGCTGCACGGTCTCCAGATATTCCTTGCCGCCATTGCGTACCGTGATGAAAAGCGGCAGAAGCCTGCCCGCAGCATCCTTGACCGGGAAATAGCGCTGATGATCGCGCATCGGCGTGATAACAGCTTCCGGAGGAAGCTTCAGATATTTATCTTCGAACTTGCCGCAAAGAGCTGTCGGGTACTCGACGAGATACAGCACTTCCTCCAGCAGATCCTCGGTAATCTCTGCCTTGCCGCCATTTGCCCGGGCAACCTCTTCGATCTGCTCGCGGATCATTGTCTTGCGCTTATTCTGATCGACGATGATGAACTGTTCCTCGCAGGCCTTTTCATAGCTGTCTGCATCAGCGATCGCAAAATCTCCTTCGCTCAGGAAACGATGACCGCGTGAAACACGGCCGGATTTCACCTCGGCTACCTCAAACGGAATGATTTCCTTGTCATAAAGTGCAACGATCCAGCGCAAAGGACGAATGAATTTGAACTCAAGATCTGCCCAGCGCATATTGTTCGGGAAACTCAATCCACAGATGAGCTCCGGCAGAACTGCCTGCAAAAGCTCTGCTGCTGCCTTGCCTTCTTCATGTACCATAGCATAGACATAGCCGTCTTTTACGACAAGGTCTTTCGCATCGACCTTCTGGCCGCGTGCAAACCCCTGTGCAGCCTTCGTCGGATTGCCATCCGCATCGAATGCGATCTGCACGGACGGGCCGCGGTTCTCACTGGAAACATTCGGCTGACGCTCTGCAAGCCCCTTGACAAAGAGCGCAGAACGGCGCGGCGTGCCCAGTGTCCTGATTTCTGTATAGTCAAGACGCAGTTCCTTGAACGCCTTTGCGGCATTTTCTTTCAACTGCGATAAAATTCCCGGCATTACATGTGCTGGAACTTCCTCTGTACCGATTTCTAACAATAAGTCCTTGCTCATGCCTGTTTCCCCCTCTTCAGCATTGGATACCCAAGTTCTTCACGCTGCTTCAAATAGCACTGCGCACAAAGACGGGCCAGTTTCCGCACGCGGCCGATAAAAGCCGTACGCTCCGAAACACTGATTGCACCGCGTGCATCCAGAAGATTGAAGGTATGGGAGCATTTCAGCACATAATCATAGGCCGGATGTACATAGCCCTGATCGATGATGCGTACTGCTTCCTTCTCATATTTTTCAAAAAGGTCAAATAAGAGCTTTTCATCGGAAAGCTCGAACGCATAAGTGGACTGCTCGAATTCATTCTGATGGAACACATCACCATACGTATAGTCATCCGTCCACTGGATGTCATAGACGTTCTCCACGCCCTGGATGTACATGGCAAGACGTTCCAGGCCATACGTGATTTCCGAAGCAACCGGCTTGATGTCCTGGCTGCCGACCTGCTGGAAATACGTGAACTGCGTGATTTCCA
>CAZTAP010000141.1:0-6850 GCA_964611665.1 uncultured Selenomonadaceae bacterium
CAGGCCACCCGCTGCGCAAGGATTTCATTGCGCCGGTACCGGAAATGGAAGGAGGGCATCTGAAATGGAAAGAAGCGAACCCTATGTCCTGAATATGGGGCCGCAGCATCCAAGTACACATGGTGTGCTGCAGGTCAGGCTGCGCCTGGATGGCGAAACCATCCTGGAAGCAAAGCCGGAGCTGGGCTATCTGCATCGCGGCATAGAGAAGCTCATGGAGCAGCGTACCTATGTACAGTGTGTTCCTTATACGGATCGTCTGGACTATGTGTCGGCGATGAACAATAACCTGGGCTTCTGCAGCGCGGTTGAGGCGCTTGCCGGGCTTGAAGTGCCGGAACGTGCGGGATATCTGCGGATCATGGCGGCTGAGCTCAACCGTATTGCGAGCCATTTGATTTTTATCGGTACGCTGGCGATTGATCTTGGGGCAGCTACGGGCATGATTTATACGTTCCGGGATCGGGAAAAGATACTGGATATCTTTGATGAGCTCTGCGGGGCACGCATGAGTTTCCATTATATCCGCATCGGCGGGGTGAGCCATGATGTTTCATTACGGGTGCTGCAGCAAATCGAGGCGTTTCTGGATTATGTGCCGCAGATGCTGCAGGAATATGATGAGCTGCTGAGCGGCAATGAGATTTTCTGCCATCGCCTGCAGGGTACCTCTGTGCTGAGCCGGCAGGATGCTTTGGATTTTGGTCTGACCGGACCGAATGCGCGGGCAAGCGGTCTGGACTATGATATCCGCAAGCTCGATGGCTATGGCCTTTATGACCGGTTTGAATTTGCAGTGCCTTTAGGGCAAAAAGGTGACAATTGGGACCGTTACCGCGTGCGCTTTGAGGAAATCCGGCAGAGTGCAGGCATTGTGCGTCAGGCACTGGATGCATTGCCGCAGGGACCGGTCATGGGCAAAGTTCCAAAGGTCTTGCGGCCTCCTGCGGGGGAGGTTTATCATCGCGTGGAGAATCCACGCGGCGAGCTGGGCTTTTATCTCGTGAGCGATGGCACGGTGAAACCGTACCGTGTGCATATCCGGCGTCCGTCCTTCGTGAATCTTCAGGCGCTGGATGCCATGTGTCGTGGTATGCAGCTGGCGGATTCTGTTGCGGCCTTTTCGACGATCGATCCATTGATGGGGGAGGTAGATTGCTGATGCAGCAAATTTGGGAACCGTTTTTTGTCTGGATGCAGCGGAGCGGGGCTGCAGAGATTTTTATGATGCTGCTGGGGATTGCAGCGTTATTCAGTATAATCCTGACTTCGGCACTGGTCTTTACCTACGGGGAGCGCAAGGTCTGTGCGTTTTTGCAGGTACGGCTCGGGCCGAACCGTGTAGGCGGCCGCTTCGGTCTTTTGCAGTCGGTGGCGGATATGCTGAAGCTTATGAGCAAGGAGGATATTATACCGGAGGGCGCGGATCGCTTGGTCTGGGCGCTTTCACCGATGCTGGTCTTTGTTCCGGCTGCGCTGGTCTATACGGTTTATCCGTTTGGTGATGGGCTGGTTTTTGCTGATCTCAACATTGGCATCTTTTTTGTGCTGGCGGTTTCCTCACAGGCCGTGCTGCCGTTTTTGATGGGAGGCTGTGCCTCGAACAGCAAGTACGGACTCATCGGCAGCATGCGTACGGCGGCACAGGCCATCAGCTATGAGGTGCCGATGGCGTTTTCGCTCATGGGTGTTGTCATGCTTACGGGCTCACTTCGTCTGCAGGACATTGTGGCGGCTCAGCAGGATACCTGGTTCGTTTTTCTGCAGCCGGTGGCTTTTTTGATTTTTCTCGTTTGCGTGCTGGTTGAGAGCAACCGGCCGCCGTTCAATCTGGTAGAGGGAGAATCGGAAATCATCGCAGGTCCGTTCACGGAGTATTCCGGAATGCGCTGGGCGCTGTTCTTTCTTGCAGAGTTTGCGAATCTTTTGTCGATTTCCATCCTTGCGGTGACGTTGTTTCTTGGCGGCTGGCAGGGTCCGGAGGTTTTGCCGGGGGAGCTTTGGTTTCTTCTCAAGGTGCTGGGCATGGTGCTGGTGTTTCAATGGATCGGCTGGACTTTCCCGCGTCTGCGCATGGATCAGATGCTGGGCTTTGCCTGGAAAGTCATGCTGCCTGTGGCTATGCTGAACGTGCTGATTACGGGATTGGGAATCTATCTTTTGTCAGGAGGTGACGTCCATGTTTGGTAAAGGACTGCTGCAGGGTCTTTCTGTTACAGGAAAGCATTTTTTCGGACATAAGGAGACGGTCTGCTATCCGGAGGAACGGCTGCCGATGACCGGGGCTTTTCGCGGCGGGCATCTTGTCCTGGATGATGAGAAATGCATCGGCTGCCGTCTTTGTGCGCTGAGCTGTCCAAATGCAGCTTTGCAGCTGGAGGTCAGGACCGATGAGAAGAAGAAGCGTCATATGATGCGCTATGCGCATGATCTTGGCCGCTGCATGTATTGCAGCCTTTGCTGTGAGGCCTGTCCGGCCAAGGCATTGTCCTGGGATAAAAAGTTTGAGCAGGCTTCCTGGCAAAAGGGAGATATGTGCTACGATGCGGTACAGGAAGCAAGGGAAAGGAGTGAGCGTGCATGGATGGCGTAGCGTTTTATCTGCTGGCAGCGGGTACGCTGGCAGCAGCGTTTGGCGCGGCCAGCGGCAGCAGGCTGCTGCATAGCGCCTTGCTGCTTACGGCTGCCTTTATCGGCACGGGCTGCCTGTATATTCTGCTGGATGCTGATTTCCTGGGGGCGGTGCAGTTCATGGTGTATTCCGGCGGAATCGCAGTGCTCATTGTGCTTGGCATCATGCTCACGCATCGTCCGTCAGAAGAGAAAAAAGGGGCAGGCCATGCGCACCGATACAGTGCAGGGTTCATTGCCGGCGGTTTTGTGCTGTTCCTGCTTCTGTCTGTGCTGCAGACACCGCTTTCGGTTACGGCAGTTTCTGTGCAGGATACGGTAGCCGCTTTGTCTGAGCTTATGCTGGGACGCTATATCCTGGCTTTTGAGGCAGCGGCCGTGCTGCTGCTTGCGGCGACCATCGGTACAATCCTTCTGGCCAGAGGGGAGGAAGACGTATGACCATCGGGCTTACACATTACCTGATTCTGGCAGCGATGCTTTTTGGCATTGGCCTTTACGGACTGCTTACGCGGCGCAATGTCATCGCGCTTTTGATATGCATTGAACTCATGCTGAATGCAGTGAATCTGAACTTTGCTGCGTTCAACCATTTTCAGGTTTATCCTGCTCCGGATCTGAGCGGTCAGCTCATGATGCTGTTTTCCGTGCTGGCAGGCGCAGCTGAGGCAGCCGTCGGGCTTGCGCTGGCATTTCGGATCTATCATGATCGCCGTACGGTACAGATCGATGCCTTGCATCGCATGAAAGGATAGGGGGTTTTTGGATGATGGAGGAAGCTTTGCTGGATTATGCCTGGCTTGTGCCGGCTTTTCCTGCAGCTGGTTTTGTGCTCATTAGTTTCTGGATGAAGTCGTCCCGCAAATTATCCGCGGGAATTGCTATTGCTTTGAGCTTCTGCAGTTTTTTGCTGTCTCTGGGACTGGCCTGGAGCGGGATACAGCTGGGACTTAGCACAGCAGAGCCTTTTGTGCGCCGCCTGACCTGGTTCCAGACGGGCGGCCTGCAGGCTGAGCTCGGTGTGCTGCTGGACCCTTTGAGTATCCTGCTGCTGGTCGTGGTTACAAGTGTCTCGCTTTTGGTGCAGATTTATTCCGTTGGTTATATGAAGGGTGAGAAAGATTACAGCCGTTTTTTTGCGTTCCTTTGCTTGTTTTCAGCCTCGATGCTGGGACTGGTGCTTGCGGTGAATCTTCTGCAGCTCTATGTGTGCTGGGAGCTCGTGGGACTTTGCTCGTACCTTCTCATTGGTTTTTATTATGGCAGGATTGCGGCCCGCGAGGCTGCGAAAAAAGCTTTTATCACTACACGTGTGGGGGATTTCGGACTGCTGCTGGGCATCCTGCTGCTGGAGATCCAGTTTGGCACACTGGACTTTCCGGCGCTGCGTGAGCAGGTTCCTGCATTTGCCTCGCTTGGTGGGGCTGGATTCCTGACATTGACCGGGGTGCTGCTGTTTTTGGGTCCGGTCGGCAAGTCCGGGCAGTTTCCGCTGCATGTCTGGCTGCCGGATGCGATGGAAGGCCCGACTCCGGTTTCAGCGCTGATCCATGCGGCAACCATGGTCATCGCAGGTGTCTATCTTATTGCGCGGTCATTCTTCCTGTTTGAAGCCGTGCCGCAGGTGATGATGGTCATTGCCTGGCTGGGTGCTTTTACGGCTCTTTTTGCTGCGAGCATTGCGATTACGCAGCGTGCCATCAAGCGTATTCTTGCTTATTCGACCATCAGCCAGCTGGGCTACATGATGCTTGCGCTTGGCGCTGGCTCTCTTTCTGCTTCTTTGTTCCATCTCATGACACATGCATTTTTCAAGGCATTGCTGTTTTTGTGCGCCGGTGCTGTCATGCATGCGCTGCAGGATGAAGCGGATATTTTCTGTATGGGCGGACTGCGCAAGCGTATGCCGGTTACCTTTGCGGCAATGACCATCGGCGTTTTGGCAATTTCTGGCATTCCGCCCTTTGCGGGCTTCTTTTCCAAAGATGAAATCCTCGGAGCTGCGCTGCAGGTGAGCCTGCCGCTCTATCTCGTGGCAAGCCTGACGTCTTTTCTGACCGCTTTTTATATGGCGAGGCTGCTGTTCGCTGCGTTCTGGGGCGAGCCGGCCAAGGGAAAATGCAATGCACAGGAAGTATCCTGGCCGATGCGCTTTCCGCTTCTGATACTGGCGGCATTGTCTGTGCTGAGCGGGATTCTGGGTTATGAGGGCGGACTTGGCAGCTGGCTTTCCGGCGGGGCTGTGCAGGAAGAAATGAATCCTTCGGTGGCAGTTCTTTCGACGCTGCTTGCATTGTCAGCCTTTGGGCTGGCCTGGAATATCTATGGATCGAAGCGTTGGGATGCTTCGCTGCTGGCATTGCGTTTTGGCAGGCTGTATACCTGGAGCTTCCATAAATATTATGTGGATGAATTCTATGCGTTTGCTGTCCAGTATCTGGTTGATGGGGCAGGCCGTGTGCTTTACTGGCTGGATCTGCATGTCATTGATGGCATTGTCAATGGCCTGGCCCGTCTGACACTGCACTGCAGCAGGCTGTTTTCCCGGGCGCAGTCCGGACAGACACAGCAATATGCGGCGGTGCTCTTCGTCGGAGTTTTGCTGCTCACGGTTTACGGAGTATGTTATGCGCAGCGTCTTTGGGCGCTGGCGGGAGGTGTTTCATGATGGAGAGATTGCCGGTACTGACGATGATCCTGCTGGCTCCGCTGGCTGGCGTGCTGGTCTTGTGCTTTCTGCCGCGGGGCAGGCAGGATAAGGCACGACGGATTGCGGCGGCAGTGATGGGAATCGGTTTTTGCCTTACCCTGTGGGTGTATGCCGCCTATGATTTTGCAGCAGGCGGCATGCAGTTCCGGGAGTATATTCCCTGGGTACGGGATCTTGGTGCTGCATATTCTCTGGGGGTGGATGGAATTTCTCTGCCCATGCTGTTCCTTACGGAACTCATTGGCCTTTCCGCTGTATTCAGCTCGTGGAATGTGCATAAACGTGCCAAAGAGTTCTTTATTCTGCTTCTGCTTCTGCTTGCCGGCATTACCGGAACGTTTCTGGCCTGTGATCTGTTCATTTTCCTTTTATGCTATGAAGTGGTCGTCATTCCAATCTATCTGCTGGTCATCCTCTGGGGCTCAGACAAACGGGTAAGCAAAGAGTATGCGGGCATGAAGCTTACGATTTATTTGCTGCTGGGTTCGGCGTTCATGCTGGTTGGTGTAGTCGCCGTTTATCTGCAGGCATTTCCGGCTGGCATGCGTACGTTCGATATGCAGGCACTGGCGGCAGTGGGACAGAGCGGGCAGTTCAGTACCGGATTCCAGATTTTTGCATTCTTTCTGCTCTTGCTGGGCTTTGGTTCTCTTTTGTCCATGTTCCCGTTCCATAGCTGGTCACCGGATGGCTATGCGGGTGCACCTACGGCTGTTTCCATGATCCATGCGGGCGTATTGAAGAAAATCGGCGGCTATGGGCTGATCCGGCTGGGGCTGCTGGTGCTGCCGCAGGGTACAGGCTTCTGGGCTCCGCTCATTGCGGGACTCGCCGTCGTCAATGTGCTGTACGCAGCCTATATCGCTCTGGTACAGAAGGATTTGAAATATATCATCGGTTATTCTTCGGTTTCACATATGGGATATATTCTGTTGGGATTTTCTGCTCTGAATGTCATCAGCATCAGCGGCGCTGTTGCAAGTATGGCTGCGCATGGCGTCATGAGCGCACTGTTTTTTGCCATGATCGGCCATGTTTATGAGAAAACGCATCGCCGCAGTGTGCAGGAACTGCATGGTATTGCCCATCAGATGCCGCGTGCTGCTGTGGGATTCATGCTTGCCGGCATGGCCTCGCTTGGCTTGCCCGGTCTCATGGGATTCGTGCCGGAGTTTACAATCTTTGTCGGTTCTTTTGGCACTTATCCGGCACTGGCAGTGCTGGCGATTTCCGGTATCATCTTTACTGCGCTGTATGTGCTGCGCCTGCTCGCCAATGTTCTGTTCGGCCCCAGGGACAAGCAGCTGGATTCCTATGGGGATATCCGGGGAGCTGAGCTCATGCCGCTTCTGCTGCTGGGTACGGTCCTTGTCGGCGCAGGCATCTTCCCACAGGTTTTGCTCGGAAGTATCGCAACGGCGGTGGAACCGCTGCAGCCGCTTTTGGCGCAGCTTGCGAATCAGCCGCTGCTTATAGGAGGAATCTGGCCATGAATTTTTCGGTAATTTC
>CAZTAP010000142.1:0-6848 GCA_964611665.1 uncultured Selenomonadaceae bacterium
GGATTTTCGCAAGGATTTTCCCTTGCTCGCGAATACAATGAATGGCAAACCGCTTGTTTATCTGGATAACGGCGCGACGACGCAGAAACCGGAAAGTGTGATCCAGGCCATGTGCGGCTATTATGGCGGCTGCAATGCGAATCCGCATCGCGGGGCATATGAGCTCAGTGTACAGGCCACGGATATTTATGAAAACGCGCGTAAGCGTACGCAGCAATTCATCCATGCTGCTTCATCGCAGGAGATCATCTTTACCAAGAACGCGACGGAGGCACTGAATCTCGTGGCCTACAGCTATGGGCTGGCGAATATCCAGGCTGGTGATGAGATCGTCATCACTATTGCCGAGCATCACAGCAATCTCGTACCCTGGCAGCAGACTGCGCATGCAAAAGGCGCTGTGCTCAACTATATCTATCTGGAAGAGGATGGCAATCTGTCCCAGCGGGATATTGAGACGAAAATCACCAGTAAGACGAAAATCGTGGCGGTGACTCAGGTCTCCAATGTGCTCGGGCTCAGGAACCCGGTGAAGGAAATCGCGGCGAAGGCCCATAGTGTGGGGGCCGTCGTTGTTGTGGACGGCTCGCAGAGTGTAGCGCACATGGCGGTCGATGTACAGGATATCGATGCGGACTTTTTCGCCTTTTCCGGCCACAAGCTGCTTTCACCGATGGGCATCGGCGTGCTCTATGGCAAGAAAGCGCTGCTCGATGCAATGCCTCCGTTCCTTACGGGCGGCGATATGATTGAGTATGTCGAGGAGCAGACGACGACGTTTGCGGAGCTGCCGGCAAAGTTCGAGGCGGGTACCCAGAATGTCGGCGGTGCGGCAGGCCTTACGGCAGCAATCGACTATCTGGAAAAGATGAGCTTTGCGAAAATCGAGCAGATTGAAAAGGAGCTTGTGGACTATGCCTTGCCGCAGCTCAGGGAACTGCCGTATATCGAGCTTTATGGCTGCGATTCCCGGCAGGATAACAAAACAGGCATCATCACCTTCAACGTGAAGGACGTGCATCCGCATGATGTGGCTACGATCCTCGATGCTGAAGGGGTAGCCGTGCGCGCCGGCCATCACTGTGCGCAGCCGCTCATGAAATATCTGGGGCAGAATGCGACGTGCCGGGCAAGCTTCTATCTTTACAATACGAAGGAAGACGTTGACCGCTGGATTGCAGCCCTCAAAAAAGTCAGGACGGTGATGCATCTATGAGCCTTGCAGATATCTATACGGAGCTCATTGCTGAGCATAGCCGCTCGACAGCCAATAAGCATCATCTGGAGCATGCGAGCTGCAGTGAGAAGGGGCACAATCCAAGCTGCGGCGATGAAATCACGCTCGAGCTTGACGTAAAGGACGGCATCATCAGGGATGCAGCCTTTACGGGGGTGGGCTGTGCGATTTCCCAGGCTTCGACTTCGATGATGATCGACCTCATCAAGGGAGAATCCGTAGAAAAAGCTGAGCATCTGGCGAAGCTTTTCATCGCCATGATCAAAGGCGAGGTTACGGATGAAGAGGAACTTGAGGAACTGGATGAAGCCATGGCACTCAAGAATATCTCGACGATGCCGGCACGTGTGAAGTGTGCGGTATTGTCCTGGCACACGCTGGGTACAGCGCTGAAAAATGAAACTTGAATAAAAATGGAAGCTTCTGGGAAAAATAGAAGCTTCCTTTTTATTTTTGGCAGGATTTTCATAGCGAAGGACGAAATAGTTAGGGAGTATGATATTCCCCGGGAGGTGATGGTGTGAGGAAAATCTGGCAGAGCCGTTCCTGGAAGATTGGTGGTGCACTGCTGATGTTTGCAGTGCTGCTGATTTTTTGCATGGGAGCGTTTCAATATATGCTCGCGAAAGTACTTCATCGTGAGACTGAAGATAAACTTAGTGCAGTCCTGACGCAGTCGCAGCAGCGCATAAATCAGAATATTCAGCAGGAGTATCGTTATCTTGAGATGATGGGCATCCTGATCGGTATGGACAGCGGGGCAGATAATGCAGCCATCGACCAGCTCATCGCCGGCAACTCCTGGCAGACAGGGATTTCCAATCTTGGCGCTGTCACGGTGTCCGGGAAAGCGATTTACGGGGCAGCTCCGCCGGAGGGGATGCAAAAAGCCCTGCAGAGAAGCTTTCAGGGGGAGCGGCAGATTACGTTCCTTCCCGGTGAAGCAGCGAAGAAGCGGACGGATTCCTTTTTCCTGAGTGTGCCGATCTGGCGCAGCGGCAAGGTGGCTGGCGCCATGTACGGACTGCTTTCGGCAGAAACTTTTGACCGGCTTGCAAGCGGAACGCTTTTTGATGAAAGCGGCATCTTTTTTTCGACTTCCGGAGATTTTCAGCGGATTTTCCTGCAGCCGGGCTATTTGGAGCTGCAGGAAAGTGCACAGGCTTTTTTGCTGGCGTCCGGACAGGATCAGCAGGATTTTCTGGATTATCTGCATTATACGGGCAAGAGCCTGGTTCATACGGAATTAGCAGGCAGGGACTATGATTTGGCATTGATTGCTCTGCCGGAGATTGATGGCTGGTATGTCGGAGGAATCGTGCCATCAGAGGTGCTGAATCGTTACAGCAAAACGGTAAAACTGACGGCATTGGGGACCTATGCCGCATTTTCGTTCGTATTTCTTTTGGGATTCTATATGATTGTGCGCATTCAACGGAAAAATGAGGCACATGTGCGTCAGCTGGCTTATACGGATGAGCTTACCGGCCTTTCGAACTGGCCCGGAATGCTTCTGCTCAAAGAGAAGCTTGTGCTGCCTGGCTGGAGCCTGGCGGTGCTGGATATCCGGGAATTCA
The DNA here is from genome assembly GCA_964611665.1 of uncultured Selenomonadaceae bacterium. Taxonomy (GTDB): domain Bacteria; phylum Bacillota; class Negativicutes; order Selenomonadales; family Selenomonadaceae; genus CAZTAP01. The sequence goes on from CAZTAP010000142.1 coordinate 2,815, forward strand.
GTGAAATCAACGAGTTCATGGGACATGCCTATGGCAGCAAGCTGCTGAAGGTCATTGCGGAGGTCCTGAAAAAAAACATGAGTGATCCGGCGGAGATGGTCTGCCGTGTGAATGGCGACCGTTTTGCCATGTATCTGAAGGAACAGGATCTATTGGTTACACGCATGCGCGGCATCATGCAGGTCATCCGCGTAGAGGCCAGGAGCTATCCGGTGCATATGGATTGCGGCATACGCCGTCTGCAGGTGGGAGATTCGCTTACCCAGGCCATGGGTGATGCCGTGACAGCGATGAAGCTGGCCAAGAAGGAAAAACAGGACAGTATATTTTTCTATGATGAGCAGATGGGGCTGCAAAATAATCAGGATAAGCAGCTCATGCAGGAAATCGGGCGTGCGCTGCGCTGTCAGGAAATGGTCGTCTATCTGCAGCCGAAATACTCTCTGCGGCATAACTGCTGGTGCGGCAGCGAAGCACTTGTGCGCTGGAAGCATCCGCAGAAGGGAATCCTGCCGCCAGTCTGCTTTATTGAACAGATGGAAGCCGATGGCACGATTGACCAGCTTGACTGCTATATGCTGGAGGCTGTCTGTCGTCAGATCCGCAGCTGGCTGGACAATGGGCGGCAGGTGCTGCCGGTATCCGTCAATATTTCCCGCGTGCATTTTGCGAATGCTTCACTGGTCCCGGATATCCTGGCCATTGTGAAAAAATACGGGATTCCTGCGTCACTGCTGGAATTGGAGGTTACTGAAAGCGCGTTTTTCAAGCAGGACGAAATCATCGTGAACAAGCTGGAGCGTTTGCATGAGGCTGGCTTCCAGCTGTCCATTGACGATTTTGGCGTAGGCTATTCTACGCTTGCGGCACTGGAGAAAATTCCTGCTTCGATCCTGAAGCTGGATAAAAGCTTTGTCGATAATTGGCAGAAGCATCCACAGAGCCAGCTCGTAGCGGATATCGTGAGAATTGCGCGGCATATTGGCATGATGGTGGTTGTGGAAGGCGTGGAAACTTCGGAGCAATGCGACTGGGTACGCAAGGCTGGCTGTGATACGGTTCAGGGCTGGTACTATGCAAAACCGATGAGCATAAAAGATTACGAAGATCTCGTTTATGGAGGAAGCTGCAATGAAAAAGCTCGTGATTGAGTTTGCGCTGGTGCTCATCGTCATTATCCTTGGTTCCTTTTGGTGGGGACATGAGCTGGAGAAGAATAATTTCCTGCAGGAAAATCAGGAATCTCTGCGTGTCGGCGTCATTTTTGCGAACAGCATGCAGGATGGCGGCTGGAATCAACAGCAGTATGATGCCTTTCAGGGATTGCAGCAGGAGCTTGGCCTGCAGCTTTTTTATCGGGAAAATGTACCGGAACTTGATTTATCCATTGAGCCTGTCGTCGATGAGCTTGTGCAGAAAAAGCATGTGCGCGTGATTTTTGCGTTGAGCTACGGCTACGGGAATGCTTTGCAGAGGCTGGCTGCGCGTTATCCGGACATACGTTTTTTCCATATTACGGGAATACAGCAGAGGGAGAATCTCGCGACCTATTTTGGCCGCATGTATCAGGCCCGTTATCTGACCGGCATCGTGGCGGGTATGCAGACAAAGACGAACCAGATCGGCTATGTTGCTGCCTATCCATTTCCTGAAGTCATCCGGGATATCGATGCATTTACGCTGGGCGTGCGCAGCGTGAATCCGGCAGCCATCGTGCATGTGCGCTGGACCTGGAGCTGGGATGATGAGGCAAAAGAAAAGAGGACAAGTGAAAAGCTCTTGTCCTCGGAGAATATCGATGTCCTTACGCAGCATCAGAACAGGGACTATCCAATCCAGATTGCGGAGGAACATCATATCTATGCAATTGGCTATCATGCAGACCATTCTGCGGAATATCCGGATACACTGCTGACTTCGGCCATCTGGAACTGGAGCAGCTTTTACCGGCAGAGGCTCATCGAATATCGTGAGGGACGCTTCAGCGGCAAAAACTATTTTGATGATATGGCCAGCGGCCTGGTGGATATTGCGCCGCTGTCAGCAGCCGTACCGGCTGAGACGAGAGAAAAGGTCGCGTCAGCCAGGCAGCGGATAGAGAGCGGCAGCTGGGATGTCTTCCATGGTCCCATCTATGATCAGAACGGCTGGCTGCGTGTGCGCCCGGAGGAAAACATCCCGGATCAGGTGCTGGTCGAAAGCATGGACTGGTTCGTGCAAGGAATAGAAGGCACAACCTGGCAGCCTGTCATCGGGGAAAAGGAAGAGTAGAATCAGCGCGTATAGGACCCATCCGGGCTGCTATACTCTACGGTGCGATCTAAGGTATTGCCGTTCTGGGCATTCAGCCGCACGGTGGTATGGGCAGTACTGGTATCGTAGACGACCTCATAATATTTCTGGTCATTTACGGACTGCAGCACAGCGGATTCGATTTTTGCATCCGGGACGGAATGCTGGACGATTTCGCGGATGTTGTTTTCGTTCAGCCCGACATCGGAGCCATAGCTGTTGCTGCGATAGATGGTCTGGACAGAAGCGGCATTTTCATGGACTTTATCGATCCTGACCGTGTAAGCGACATCACCATCGAGGAAATGTACAGCGAAATCTTCCGGCTGATCTTCGACGCCTGCTGCCTGGCTTGTATAAGGAACATAGGCGGAAGCGATGTTTTGTGCAGCTTCTGCGTTGAATACGCTGGCTTTGGAAAAACCGATGGAGACGATTGCGGCGGTAAGCAGAAACATGACACTCAGAGAGATAATGGTTTTGTTGAATTTCATAAAAATACTCCTTTTCACTACAATTTATTTCATTAATCATTCATTAGTCCTAGTATAAATCTGAGAAATACAAAAGTAAAGGCTTCAGCCGATTGAAAAAGCTGATGGAAACGTTTGGCCTTTATTTGCCCAGGCTATCGTGAAAACAATGAATGAAGTGAGTAGTCAGAAAACGCACAAAGCATTTCTTTTCGGGTATAATAATAGAGAAAAAGAAATCAAAGAAAAGGTGTGCGGAAAATGGATAATTTAATTGTAGCGGCAGAGGCGGTCGTTCCACTGTTCTGTCTGATGTTTATCGGTGTGCTGGTCAAGAAATACCGGCTGCTGTCGGATGAAGAACTCGTGCATATGAACCGCATGGTCTTTCGCGTGTTTTTTTCTATCATGATGTTCTACAACATCTATACGACGGATATCGCGACGACCTTTCGGCCGAGGCTCATGCTGTTCGGAGCCGGTGCGCTGCTGCTCGTGTTCCTGCTGGCCATGGTTGTCGTCTGCCGCATAGAGAAGACGGATCGGCGGCGCGGCGCGATGATCCAGGCGATTTTCCGCAGCAATTTCGTACTCATGGGGATTCCGCTCGTGGGCAATATCTTTGGGGATAAGGAACTTGCAGTCACGACCATGATGATTGCGATTATCGTGCCGCTCTATAATATCCTCGGCGTCTTTACGCTGGAAACGTTCCGCGGCCATAAATTTGCCTTTTGGCCGATCTTTCTTGGTGTGCTGAAGAATCCGATGATCCTGGGGGCTATCACAGGCGCCGTTTTCCTGCTGCTGGGTATTCCGGTGCCCAAGCCGATATTGAAGCCTTTGGGGCAGATCACCGCAGCCACTTCGCCGATTGCCCTCATCATCCTTGGAGCGTCTTTCCGCCTTGGCACGACGGGGGAGCATCGTTCCCAGCTCGTTTTCTGCGTACTCTCGCGGCTTTTTATTGTACCGGCAGCCGTGCTTTCTGCTGCGGCTCTGCTGGGCTTCCGCGGCGTGGATTTCGTGACGCTCGTGAGCATCTTCTGTACGCCGTGCGCGGTGGCGTCTTTTGCCATGGCCCAGCAGATGGACAGCGATGCTGCGCTGGCCGGGAACTGCGTGGTCTTTACTTCGGCTTTTTCCTGTTTTACGATTTTCGGCTGGATTCTGCTCTTCAAGAATCTGGGGATGTTCTAAGGAGGTTCTCATGCGATTTGAAGAAGTTGCCAATGCGCATTATAAAAATTTGAATGAAAATGACCGCTA
>CAZTAP010000143.1:0-6782 GCA_964611665.1 uncultured Selenomonadaceae bacterium
CATGCGGTTCATACCCGCAGTGTCCGGAGTTCAAATCTCTGTGCCGCCACCAATACAATAAATGAACCCCTGTAATGGGGTTTTTATTTATGTCAACTGCTTAAAAATGAAGGCTTGTTTCAAGCAGCTAAAATAATTCATTTTGTTGGCGCGGTGTTGTTGACACCGCCATTCAAGTATGGTAAATTATATTAGTGACATTTTGAGGGTAGTTATATTTTCTAGAAGTAAGGGGTGCATAAGATGCGCAATGCGGTTACATTGGCCTGCACAGAGTGCAAGAATCGCAACTATCAGACCAATAAGAACAAGAAAAATGACCCGGATAGATTAGAATTCAATAAATACTGCAAGTTCTGCAAGAAGCACACGCTGCATAAGGAAACGAAATAATCCTTTGCACAGACGCAGTATGTTACGGGGATGTGAAAAGCTTTGACGGAAGAAAAATCGTCAGTGGCTCAGCAGACTTCGGGTTTTAATCTGAAAAGGTTTCTCGGCGAAGTAAAAGCTGAAATGAAAAAGGTATCATGGTCGACTCGTAAAGAGCTCATAACCTATACCGGAGTGGTCGGCGTTGCTGTTGCAATTGTCTGCGCACTCATTTGGATATGTGATACTTTCTTTGCAAGATTGTTTCATATTATTCTACGATAAGACGGCTGGGGAGGTGAGGAACGCTTACGCGTTCCTTCGCGATGGAATCAGAAAAGAAATGGTATGTTATACATACGTATTCCGGTTACGAAAACAAAGTGAAAGCTAACCTTGAATCCCGCGTCCACACCATGGGGATGGAAAATGATATTTTCAATGTCATTGTTCCGATGGAAGAGGAAGCGGAAGTCAAGGACGGCAAGAAAAAAGTAATCAAGAAGAAAATTTTCCCTGGATATGCTTTGGTGGAAATGATCGTAAACGATCGTTCCTGGTATGTTGTCCGCAACACACCAGGCGTTACAGGGTTTGTTGGTTCCGGAACAAAGCCTATACCGCTTAGCGAAGCAGAAGTGAAACATATTCTCAAATCCACGGGACTTGAAGAGCTGAAGCCGGTAATTGATATCGATATCGAAAAAGGCCAGGCTGTTCATATTAATTCGGGCGCATTTGAAAACTTTGCTGCCACAGTAGCAGAAATCGATACAGAAAAGGGCAAGCTGAAAGTGCTTGTTGATATGTTCGGTCGTGAAACTACTGTTGAGCTTGATTTCAATCAAGTAGAAAAGATTTAAAAGTGTAGATACTTATTTAAGGAGGTGTAATAACATGGCTAAGAAGGTTGCTAAACTTGTAAAACTGCAGGTTCTCGCTGGTAAAGCTACACCGGCTCCTCCGGTTGGTCCGGCATTAGGCCAGGCAGGCGTCAACATCATGGCTTTTGTTAAGGATTTTAACGAAAGAACTGCGAAGCAGGCAGGTCTCATCATTCCAGTAGAAATTACAGTTTTTGAGGATAGATCATTCACGTTCATTACGAAGACTCCTCCGGCTGCTGTTCTTTTAAAGAAGGCTGCAGGTCTGGAAAAGGCTTCGGGCGAACCGAACAAAAACAAAGTTGCGAAGCTTCCGCGTGCTAAGGCACAGGAAATTGCGCAGAGCAAGATGCAGGATTTAAATGCTGCTGATCTTGAAGCTGCTACTCGTATGATCGAGGGAACAGCTCGCAGCATGGGTATTGAAATCGTTGACTAATCGATGATTTCTGCTCGTGGGAGGCAATACCGTTATTACCACGAAAGGGGAATTTAAGAATGGCAAAAGCAGGTAAGAAATATCAGGAAGCTTGCAAGCTCGTTGAAGCTGATAAGGTTTACAATGTTGCTGAAGCAATGGATCTCGTAAAAAAGACTGCAACTGCAAAGTTTGATGAAACAATCGAATTGCATGTTCGTCTTGGTGTAGATCCGAAATATGCGGACCAGCAGGTTCGCGGCGCCGTTGTACTTCCAAACGGCACAGGCAAGTCCAAGAAGGTTCTCGTTTTTGCAAAAGGCGAGAAGGTTAAAGAAGCAGAGGCAGCCGGCGCAGATTATGTTGGCTCCGATGAATTCGTCACGAAGATCCAGGGCGGCTGGTTCGACTTTGATGTTGCAGTAGCTACACCGGACATGATGGGTACAGTTGGTCGTCTTGGTAAGGTTCTCGGACCTAGAGGACTCATGCCGAACCCGAAGCTCGGTACGGTAACGATGGATCTGACGAAGGCAATTAATGAAATTAAAGCAGGTAAAGTTGAATACCGTACTGATAAGGCTGGTAACATCCATGTTCCAATCGGTAAGGCTTCGTTCGACAATGAGAAGCTCATTCAGAACTTCCAGACCTTGATTGATACATTGAACAAGGTTCGTCCGGCTGCAGCAAAAGGTCAGTATATGCGCTCCGTAACGGTCAGCGCAACGATGGGCCCTGGCGTACCGGTCAACCCGCTCGCTTAATCCGATACAACTAAATAGCATTTACAGGCTGTAGACAGCAGGTATGAGTTTTCATCTAACGAGGAATCGCCTGCCGAGGTCGGAGTTTAGCGTGAACAAGTATTACGTGGCCTCCGGTGTACAGCCGGAGGCCTTTTGGCTTGCTTTAAACTTATGAGAGGAGGTGTAATTCATGGCTGTAACTGCAAAAAAACAACAACTCGTTGCTGAGTTGAAAGAAAAGCTTACCACTGCAAAAGGTGCTGTCCTGACCAGCTATAAAGGTCTGACAGTTGCTCAGGATACAGAGCTGCGTCGCGCATTGCGTGAGGCTGGTGTTTCTTACCATGTTGTCAAGAACACAATGACTCGTATCGCTGCAAAGGAAGCTGGTCTTGATGAGCTCGCTGAGCATTTGGAGGGGACTACAGCTTTGGCAGTTTCTGCTGAAGATGCTGTTGCTCCGGCAAAGGTTATCTGTGAATTCATTAAGAAAAATAAACTGGATGAGACTGAGGTCCTTACGATTAAGGCTGGTCTTGTCGATGGCAAAGTCATCGATCTCGCAGAGATCAAGGCTCTGGCATCCCTGCCGTCCCGCGAGGTACTCATTGCCAAGCTGCTTGGCAGTATGCAGGCACCTATTTCTGGCACAGTCAACGTCCTGCAGGGCGTTATCCGCAATGCGGTTTATGTGCTTGAGGCTGTTCGCAAGCAGAAGGAAGAGCAGGCATCTGCCTGAGCTGATTTCTGCTTAGATAATCGCCGGTTTTCTAAAACTGGCGGGTGATCAGATTCACCAAAAAATGAATTGAATTGAAAATTATTGGAGGTATTTTATAATGACTAAAGAAGAAATCATGGAAGCCATTGAAGGCATGACTGTCCTCGAACTCTCTGAGCTCGTAAAGGCTATGGAAGAAAAATTCGGCGTATCTGCTGCTGCTCCGGTAGCTGTAGCTGCTGCTGGCGGTGCTGCTGCTGGTGCTGATGCTGAAGAAAAGAGCGAATTCGATGTCGTTCTTACTGCTGCTGGCGACAAGAAGATCAACGTAATCAAGGCTGTTCGTGAAGCTACGGGTCTCGGCCTCAAAGAAGCAAAAGCTCTCGTTGATGGCGCTCCGGCTCCTGTTAAAGAAAAAGTTTCCAAGGCTGATGCTGAAGCACTCAAGGCTAAACTTGAAGAAGCTGGCGCTAGCGTAGAACTCAAGTAATTTAACCTTATGGTTTGAAATTAAAGGGTACCTTTTCAGGTGCTCTTTAATTTTTGCCTTTTTTTAAGAAATTTACTTGACAAAGAAATGAGAATGTGGTATTGTTATTAACTACAGAATGTGCGATTATTTTATCGCACAGGGATGCGACTGACTATCGCATAATGTAATTGAATACGAGCAGACAGTTAAATGTGAACGGAATAAGATGGGAGAGAGAAACAGCAAGGTGTCAAAATGAAAAGAGGACCTTGCCTTTTTATTGTTTCATCATTCCGTTTTTATTTGCGCGTGTACTGTTTGTTTGAGTCAAATTTGGCTAAGGGGTGAAGGATTTAATGTTTAATCCTGTGCCGGTGGGCAAAAGAACCAGGTATAGCTATGCAAAGATCAAAGAAGTCATGGATATGCCGCATCTTCTGGATATTCAAAGAAATTCATACGAATGGTTTTTAAAGGAAGGTCTTCAGGAGATTTTTCAGGATATCTCGCCAATACAAGATTTCACGGGAAATCTCGTATTGTCTTTTGAGAACTTTTCGTTAGGTGATCCGAAGTATGAATTGGATGAATGCAAGGAACGCGATGTTACGCTTGCAGCACCGCTTCGGGTAAACGTTCGTCTCATCAATCGTGAGACAGGCGAAATTAAGGAACAAGAAGTATTCATGGGCGATTTTCCGCTTATGACAGACACGGGTACGTTCATCATTAATGGTGCAGAACGTGTCATCGTCAGCCAGCTCGTGCGTTCTCCGGGTGCTTACTATGGAGAGACCATTGACCCGACTGGCAAAAAACTTTACAATGCTACAGTAATTCCAAATCGTGGTGCGTGGATCGAATTAGAGACCGACGCCAATGACGTGATTTCTGTCCGTATTGACAGAACACGTAAGCTTCCGGTGACTGTACTTATTCGTGCGCTGGGCTATAGCTCCAATGCACAGATCGCTGAGCTCTTCGACAACGATGAGCGCATTCAGACAACGCTTGAGCGTGACAGTACAGATTCCCGTGAAGAAGCACTTGTTGAAATCTATAAACGTCTTCGTCCGGGTGAACCGCCGACGGTAGACAATGCACAGCAGCTTCTCGAGGGCCTTTTCTTCGATCCGAAGCGTTATGACCTTGCAACTGTAGGTCGCTATAAACTCACGAAAAAATTAGGCTGGAAGCGCCGCCTTCTTGGCAAGGTGCTTGCAGAGCCTATTGTTGATAAAGAGACCGGAGAGATCGTTGTCCCGGCAGATACTCTGATTGAGGAGTCTATGCTCGAGGATATCAGTGCTGAACGTGAAGCAGCACTTTTCGGTGAAGACAAGGCAGCTATCTTCTATATTAAGACGAAATCGGAGAAGAACATGAAGGTTCTTTGTTCTCCGACGCTGGAATATCATCATCGCACGATTACCATCCATGACATCATGGCATCCATCAACTATCTGCTGAATCTCATGGATGGTGTGGGCAATACGGATGATATCGATCATCTGGGCAATCGTCGTGTACGCTCCGTAGGCGAGCTTCTTCAGAATCAGTTCCGAATCGGTCTTTCCCGTATGGAACGTGTCGTGAAGGAACGTATGACGATTCAGGATGTTGATGTCATTACGCCGCAGGCACTCATCAATATCCGTCCGGTTGTGGCAGCAATCAAGGAATTCTTTGGTTCTTCCCAGCTTTCACAGTTCATGGACCAGCATAATCCTCTTTCTGAGCTTACGCATAAACGCCGTCTGTCTGCTCTTGGACCAGGTGGTCTGTCACGTGAGCGCGCAGGCTTTGAGGTACGTGATGTTCATAACTCTCATTATGGCCGTATGTGCCCGATTGAGACGCCAGAAGGTCCGAATATCGGTTTGATTGGTTCTCTGTCCAACTATGCGCGTGTGAACCAGTTCGGTTTTATGGAGACACCGTATCGTAAAGTGGATAAGGCAAACCATAAGGTAACAGAAGATGTACGTTATCTGACGGCTGATGAAGAGGACGAGATTGTCATTGCACAGGCCAATGAGCCTTTGGATGACAGTGACTGGTTCGTACATGACCGTGTCACGGCCCGGTACAACGAGGAGACTATTCTTATGCCGCGTGACCGTGTCGACTACATGGACGTTTCGCCGAAGCAGGTGGTATCCATTGCAACTGCAATGATTCCATTCCTGGAAAACGATGATGCGAACCGTGCCCTCATGGGTGCGAACATGCAGCGTCAGGCTGTGCCGCTTCTTCGTACGCAGGCCCCGCTTGTCGGAACTGGTATGGAGTATAAGGCAGCTTGTGACTCCGGTGTCATGATTCTTGCAAAGCATGCCGGTACGATTGAGTCCGTTACGGCTGATCAGATCAAGGTCCGCACGGAAAAGGGCGATCTTGATATCTATAAGCTGCAGAAGTATCAGCGTTCCAATCAGGGAACCTGTATCAACCAGGTGCCGATCGTCTATCAGGGCGAGAAGGTATTTGAGAAGCAGCCGATTGCGGATGGCCCGGCAACGGACCATGGCGAGCTTGCCCTTGGCTACAACATCATTGTTGCCTATATGCCATGGGAAGGCTATAACTACGAGGATGCTATCCTTTTGAGTGAGAACCTCGTAAAACGTGATCTTTATACATCCATCCATATTGAGGAATATGAATGCGATGCCCGTGATACAAAGCTTGGACCAGAAGAAATCACACGGGATATTCCGAATGTTGCTGAGGATGCATTGCGTGACCTTGATGACAACGGGATCATCTCCATTGGTGCAGACGTACGTCCGGGGGATATCCTTGTCGGCAAGGTTACGCCTAAGGGAGAAACGGAGCTTACTGCAGAGGAAAGACTTTTGCGTGCAATCTTCGGTGAAAAAGCCCGTGAAGTACGTGATACATCACTCAGGGTTCCACATGGCGAGGCAGGCAAGATCGTTGATGTCAAGGTATTCAGCCGTGAAAACAACGATGAACTGCCGCCAGGCGTAAATCATCTCGTTCGTGTCTATATCGCACAGAAACGTAAGATCTCTGTAGGGGATAAGATGTCTGGCCGTCATGGCAACAAGGGTGTCGTTTCCCGCATCATGCGTCAGGAGGATATGCCGTTCCTGCCGGATGGCACGCCGGTCGATATCGTACTGAATCCGCTCGGCGTTCC
>CAZTAP010000144.1:0-6749 GCA_964611665.1 uncultured Selenomonadaceae bacterium
ACTTCCTCATCATGCATGCCATGGGTCCGAACCTTGCTGGTGTCTTCGGCACAGCGATCTCCGGCGGCATCATGCTTGCCCTGCTCGCAAAATAATCTGCACAGCAAAAAAGACAGCCCTTTCATCGGCTGTCTTTTTTGCTGTGCACTCAGGAGATAAGCTTCGCTTTGCCATTGATATTGATGGTCTTCAGATGCTTCACAACACCGTGGTTCTCGGAATTCGTTGCACGTTCTGTACTATAGGTGAACCAGATCTTCTGCGCCACCATGCTGCCATCGAACTCTGTATTGCCATCGACCTTAATCGTGCCATGCGGTGCATACAGGATGCCGTCGATCCGGCAGTTCGGCACATGGATATCGCCATTGAGCGAAATCACAATGACATAGTCCCCATCTCCCGGCGTGAGGGATTTTGACATACTCAGATCAATGCTGCCGCTCACGATGATGACCTTATAGTACTGCTTGCCCCACTGCGACTTGCCTGTTTTGGCTGCAGCACCATTTGAATACAGCCCCGGATAGGTATCCATTCCGCTTGTCACACTGAAATTATAGCCCGTACTGCTCGTATAGTCTGTACCCTTCGCTGTATCATAGGAATCATCTGACGGCCCATCATAGAAAATATGCGCAGACTCACGATCATCCACGCTCATCTGACGCACCTGGTCGAGGTAGGCCCTGATATGCTTGTTGGCCTTGACGGAGATATCGATCGTATTCTTATACTCGACGGTTTTATTGTCGAGCAGTTCCTGCCGGAAAGTATCTGCAGCATAACCGCCGCGATCCAACGGCCAGCCGGAAGACGCTGTGCCATGATCCGTAAGGAAAGGATTTCCATAGGCATCCACAAAATTATAGTATTCTGTGGAAACTACACTGTTTTTGATCCATTTTGGATTATTATAGCCAGTATCCAGGCTCTTATCATCCTTGCTCTGATTCAGCTCATACGTCGCACGGAAGCCGTAGCTGCCAAAAACGCCGTTGTAATAGCGTTTCAACACATACCCCTGCTTCCCGTCCATAATATAGCTTACTCCCTTTGACCCTTCACTGGCATTGCCATAATCTGTGAAATAGTTGCTGCCGCCAAGAACCGGTTCCAGCATGCCTGCAATGTGCAGCTTACCTTCCATGGCTGTTGTACGGCTGTTATCGAAAATAATCCGGCCATTGGTACGGATATCGCCATTGATCTCGATGCCATCGTTGTCGAACCACAACGCGGCGTTCCCGCAATCTGTCCCATCAGGCCAGCCCCGGCTGCCCTGCCTGCCGCTCTTCATATAGTTCAGTGCATCATGCTGGCTGACATCAGTGTAGCGTGGTTCCTGTGCTGCAACAATGCTGTAATTGAACATTTCATCCTCAAGCACCTCATTCGGTATTTGAGCAGAAGACGCTGCACTGACGGTCAGAAACGAAAAGCTTTCGCCAAAATAACGCATAAAAATAGTCGGTACATTTTTCTGCAAAGTAAGGGTAAGCTCCGGCTCAATATCGCGCTTGATCTCATAATGAGCCGCAAAGGAACCACTCGTGGATTCAATATCCTTGCCATTTGCATTATTGCAGGAAGAATTCTTCCATGCGCCGATATGATCTACATCATCGCTGCTAAGATTCGCCTGAAGATATTTGAGCACAACAGGCTCTACTGCTGCACGATCCTTGCGAAGATCCTCACGATGAGTAATCTGGCCCACTGCTGCCAGCGTTGCTGCATCTGCTGCATTCTGCATTTTTGCCTTTTGTATATAAGCATTGCCCAAATCAACGGTAAATCCTGCCGCCAGAATAACCGCTGGCAGAAGTACCGCGGAAAGCACCAAAACTGCACCTTGCTGTGCTTTTATCAGACTCTTCAAATTAAGTGTCACATCCTTACTTTATTAATGTTATGTCCTTTATTTAATGTCATTATACCACATAAGTCCTACAAAGCAAGCTTTTTTTTAAAGTTAAGGGATAATCTTTGCGGGCTGTTTGTGAACCCCGCAAAAACTATCCCTTATTCTTCAGCCTAAATCTGAACACGACAACACGCTGTACTAGCCGTGAATCACATCCGTATATTCCGGGTAATCACGCAGCCGGTCAACAGGCGCAAAGCCCACTGCTCCACTAAACGTGCCCTTTTCCCAATCCGGGCGTGTCGACCAGAACATTTCCGTGAAATCTGTCTCATTACTGGCCGTAATCTGATATTCCTGCAGCTCAGGCACAAAGGTCCCTTCGGCGCCAACTTCTGCCGAGAAGTCCGTATGGATACGAAGATACTGTGCCTTTGGCAGCATCGAAATATCCAGATAATTCGTACCATCCTTCAGGACAATCCTCATGCTGCCCTTGACCGATGCCCCATCATCCGATACCTCGATCAGCGCCTGCATACCTGCCTGCAAAGGAATGCGCGCCTTGGTCTTGAGCTGACGGAACTGCCAATATTTCTTCTCTGTCTTGAATGCCGGATCATATACGGCTGGATGGCGCCATTCCGTCGTATGGCTTCCTACCGTAAGAATGTCCCGGAAATCCAGCCATACAGCAAGTTCTTTTTCTTTTGGCCCAGGTTCCTGCGGTGCTGCATAGATCTTCTTGTTGTCCGCAGCAGAAAGGCCGCTTTTATAGAAGCGCACCTGACTGACCCGCCCGGGCAGATGGGTAAAATATTTTGGACGCCCGATTTCGGGAATCACATGACCAATATACGAATATCCTACAAAGATTGGCTCCCCGGCCCACTGACGCAGTTCATCCTGCTCAGCAATGCCTGAGACATGCGCAACATTTTTGCCATCACAATAGGAATCGCCGCCTTTTTTCTTATCGAAGGCCATCGTATAATGCATCCAGTCCCCGACCCTGACGCGGCCGCCCTGCCAGGAATATTCCGTAATATCATGACAGGTTCCCCATTTCAGGCCGCCTGCCCGTTCAATGACCATGCGCATAAAATAGGTAGCCCCCCAGCCTACCGAACGGCCCCGTACCATCAACGGATTATGCCCCATTTCATTGGCCCTGGCAAGACGGTCTATCCTGGCCCATACCATACCGGTAAAGCCCTGCTCAGCGCAGAGATCCGGACTGGATGGTATTTCAACATAATCACCATAGCCCTCAAAGCAGACCTCCGTCTTTTCCTTTGCCGCAATGACCTTGGGGCTGCCATGCAGCAAGGCGGTATGTCCATGGCCTGACTTGTCATGGATACGAGGAATGATGCGGATACCGCTTTCAATGGTGATCTCCTGCGGAAGCTGATCGGCAATACTGACCTGATAGCTTCCTCCCTGCGTGAATTTGTAACAAAATTCGATTTGTTTTTTTTCATGCCCGCGGAAAAAAAGATTGCGCGACTCGGCAATGCGCTGATTGATATAGAGCGGCACAGCCGTAAAGATTTCACGCTCCAGATTATTTGTGGCTTCAATACTGGCAAACAAGCAGTCTGCATTCTGCTCCCTGCCGGCAAACAATCTCATATGCGCATAGGAAAGCTGCGTTGGTTCAAAGACCACCAGTTTTTCTTCCACATCTCCCACCCGAATGAAATGCTCACCTGGCGATACCGCGCGATAAATTGCCGTGAGTTTTCGTGCTTCACCCGCTTCCAGCACAACGACCTGATTATTTTCTTCTGTGCCGAAAAGATTCAGCAGATGTTCCGTCTTATTATCAACAAGGCTGAGCACGACAGAGGCTATGCTCCTGCCGTTATTCTGCGCAAGTGCACGAATCTCAACCCTGCCATTGTTATCAAGACGCCGCAGCTCAATTTCCGACAACGAAATATCCGGGTCCTCATGCGTAAGCTGAATCGTATCCACCAGCTTTTCCCCGCCTTCTGCAGAAAATCCGTAAAGACGGTAGCAAAGACTGCCTTCCTGAATATCCAGTACACCATAATTGCTGCGTCCCATTCCGGTAACCTCCGGGAAATCCCGCAGCAAACGCTTTTCTACACTGCCCGCCTCCAACGATGCCTCTGGGTCCTGTGTACTGCCCTGACATACATAAACCGTGCGCGCACCGATTTCCGGATTGACCGAAACAGATTTTACATAATAATGCAGATGTCCGCCAATGACCAGATCAACGCCGCAGCGCTCTGCCAAAGGAACAATATAACGATTATTGAACGTATCTGTATACGGATGATGCAGCATGAGAATACGCCAGTCCGCCTGGCGTGCTGCCGGACTCTGCAGATCATCCTCCACCCAGCGCAGCGTATCGGTAATGCGTTTCCGCGTCTCCTCATCAGCAGCAAGACCGGAATTCACTGCATTCATCTCGAAAAGACCCCAGGAATTGCTGTCCACCAGCGTAAAATGTGTCCTGCCATACGTGAAGGAAAAGGTATAACCACCGTCAGCAGTATGAACGGATTTTGCCTGAGGGCTGGCAAAAAACTCCTGATAGAACGGACCATCATCATGGTTGCCCGGAATATAATAGACCGGCACGCTCGCCAGAACTTCAGGAATCTTTTGAAACCAGTTATCCGCATATTGTTCGTGCTGATAGCCTGTACCAAAGGAAATATCGCCGCCATGCAGAATAAAATCTGGCTTCTCCTGCTTTATCATTGCTGCAAACTGTTCCTGCGTATGAAAGAGGTGCGAATCGGATAGGGTCACAAGATGCAGGCTTTCCGGCGCAGCTTCCAGTGTTTGGAAATCCGCTTCCTGCAGAAGCCCGCCGGACAGCAAAATACGGTAATGATATACCGTGCCTGCCTGCAGCTTCTCCAGGCGTGCCGTATACAGATAGCAGCCTGTTGGATGCTCCTGGCACACGGGCTCATGCTGATACCCGGCCTGCACCTTCTTCTCTTTTCCATTTTCTTCGGCATAAGCGACCTCTGTTTTTGCCAATCCTTCCATTTCCCAGGCGATTGTCACCGCTTCTGCTGTTGGATCCAACAAATAAGGTCCGTTCATGATTTTCTTTTTGCTGTTCATACTTCTTCCCCCGCTGACTGATCGATACGTCCCAAATCCCTGCACTGCAGCAGACACATCGTTTCCATATTTATTCCTTGCTGCTTGCCAAAATTCCTGCTATTTCGCTGCGGTACGGTGCTGTGCCAAAAACTCCAGCAAACGCTCCATCGATGAATTGATCACCTGCTGCTCCGGAATCTCGAATTCCTGCAGCATCCGCTGCGCATAATCAAAACTTCCTACCTTTAAGTGATAATGAGCATCCGAGCCAACGCTCAGCAGCGTTCCCCAGCGTTTTGCAGCGCTGAGAATCTCCCTGAGCACAGGTTCACTGCCCGGTCTGGCTGCCGGAGAACTATTGTTGATTTCCAACGCAGTATGGCAGCGTGCTGCCTCGCGCGCCAAAGCATCTGCTTCTACCGGGTAAAGCGGATGATCCGGATGACCGATGATATCTACTCCCGGGTTGCGCACAGCCTCCAGCAGCATATGCGTAACCTCCTCCCGGCTGCCCTGCGGCGAGCATTCTGCATGACAGCTCGCAATGACAAGATCCAGTTTGGACAACTGTTCCTGTGAGAAATCCAGCGTTCCGTCCAGTGACATGAAGTTTGCCTCCGCACCGCAAAAGACATGAATACCGAAAAGCTCCCGCGGAATATCCCGATACGTATTGAAATACGCCCAGCCCACACTGCCCGGGTAACCCGGACCGTGCTCTGTAAGGCCCACTCCCTGCAGTCCTTTATCTGCTGCAGACCGGATGACCTCCGTCACCGTGCTGTAGCCATGACGGCAAAGCAGCGTATGGGTATGAAGATCTGCTGCGATTCTCATGCTGCCTCATCCTCTTCCTTATGTTTCTTCGCCCAGAGTGTCGGAACAATCAAAAGCGTCATAAGGATGACCGAACCAATCCAAAAATGCTCGATTGTATCAAAATGATAGACCGTCTGTCCATTCACCACGACTTTGGCCGCATCCATGAGCATACCGTTCACAATGTCCTGCAGCGCGGCACCGCCATAGGCCAGCAGGCCGATTACGCCCATCGCCGCACCGGTTGCCTTGCGCGGACACAGATCAACTGCGAGCAGGCCGCCGACAAAGCAGAGGATAACGCCCAGCCCAAAGCCAAACACCGCAATGCAGGCCGCCGTAAGTGTCGGCTGATTTGCCGGAACGAAGCACACGCCAGAAATACCAAGCAGCATAATCACACCAAAAACGATCGTCGTAACCGAATGATGCGATTTGAACACTTTGTCGGAAATGATTCCCGAAAAGAAAGACCCTACACCGCCAAGAATCGGAGAAAGGGACATGAGGCTGCCAGCAGTGACAAGGTCGAACCCTTTGGCCTCCTGCAGGAAGACTACGCCCCAGCTGCTGATGGAATACCTTGAAATGCCCAGGCAAATAGCAGCCGCAGCCAGAATCCATACATACGGATTCCTGATTACCATCATTTGTGCTTCCTTGGTAGAAACCTGCTGCTCTTTTTTCTCCTGTACAACCTCACCCTCAAATTCATTAGCTGTCGGAAGTCCATAGGTTTCCGGACGATCCCGCATGAAGCGGTACATGATGAACGCAAGAACGATACAGGTCACGCCTGGAACAAAGAAGGCGGCATGCCAGCCAAATGCTGCAATGATCATCGCCGTACCTAAATAAGTCGCACCCTCACCTACATAATGTGCTATACTGAATACGCCGTAGTATGTCGCCAGCTGGCTCTTGGAAAACCACTGGGCTAACGATACAATACACGGTGCTGAGC
>CAZTAP010000145.1:0-6695 GCA_964611665.1 uncultured Selenomonadaceae bacterium
CGATAGAAGAACGTGATTTAAACTATATCTGGCATCCGTGTTCGCAGATGAAGGACTATGAGGAACTGCCGCCGATGGTCATCGACCATGGCAGGGGCGTATGGCTTTACGATGTGCATGGCAAGAAATATCTGGATATCGTGAGCTCCTGGTGGTGCAATCTTCTGGGACATTGCAATGAAGAAATCAACGATTCCATCAAGGCACAGCTCGATAAGCTCGAACATGTCATATTTGCGAATTTCTCGCATGAGCCGGCAATCGAGCTTGCGGAGGAACTTGCAGAAATCGTACCGAAAGGACTGAAGAAATTCCATTTCTCGGATAACGGCTCTGCGGCTGTTGAGTGTGCGCTTAAGATGTGCTTCCAGTACTTCCTGCAGACAGGACATCCGGAGAAAAAGCGCTTCATGTGCCTTACGGAGGGTTATCATGGCGAAACCATCGGTGCGTTGTCGGTAGGCAGTATGGACCTTTATGCGAAAATGTACAAGCCGATGATGATGGATAATATCCATGTCGAGGCGCCGGACTGTTATCGCTGTCCTTATGGGAAGAAGCGTGAGCAGTGCAGCTGTGAATGCTTCGAAAAAGCGGAGAAGGCGTTTGCGGAACATGCGCAGGAAACGGCAGCGATGATTGTCGAACCATTGCTGCAGGGCAGTGCGGGCATGCGTATCTATCCGGCACTTTATCTGCAGAAGCTCCGGGCCTTGTGCGATCGCTATGATGTACTGCTCATTTGCGATGAGATTGCTACGGGCTTTGGCCGTACCGGCAAAATGTTTGCCTGCGATCATGCTGGTATCACACCAGATATTATGTGCATTTCCAAGGGGCTTACGGGCGGTTATCTGCCGATGTCTGTCACGGTTACAACGCAGAAGCTTTTTGATGCATTTTATGCGGATTACAGCGAGGGCAAAGCATTTATGCACAGCCATACCTATAGCGGCAATCCGCTTGGCTGTGCTGCTGCTCTGGCTGTACAAAAGATTTTTCGCACACAGCCGGTCCTGCAGACAGCACAGGAAAATGCAAAATGGCTTACGAAGCGCTTTGCCGAAGAGTTTGCCGATCATCCGAATGTGGGCGAGATCCGTCATATCGGTCTGATCCATGCAATCGAGCTTGTTCAGGACCGGGAGAAAAAGCTGGATTTTTCTCCTGAAAAGCGTATAGGATATGAAATCTATAAGCATGCACTGGATAAAGGCCTGGTTTTGCGGCCATTGGACAATGTCTTATATTTCAATCCTGCCTTGAATATTACACGTGATGAGCTGGATATTGCTCTGGCACTTGCGAAAACTTCCATTGAAGAAATTTTGCCGCGGTAAAATCTGGTTTCTGATAGGGGGATATGCTGATTTTGATCAACATGTCCTTCTGTTGGGAACCAGATTTTTTTCGTTAGAAGTTTGAAAGGTGAAGGAAAATTTTCTATTTTGTCGAAATTATATCATTGATAAACTATTCAAGGGATATCCTTTATGATAGAATGAAAGCAGCGTGGGTAAAAGGATGCAGTTCTTATTATAGATAAAGAAGGCGATCGAATGGATGAAAAATCAGTTATGCTCATTGTTGATGATGTGGAAATCAATCGGGCAATTCTGACGCAGTTTTTTAAAAATGATTATATTATCATTGAGGCAGAAAATGGGCGGGATGCGTTGGATGTCATTGAAAAACAATCGGTGGATATTGTTCTGCTCGATTTAGTCATGCCGGTCATGGATGGCTTTGAGTTTTTGTCCATTATCAAGAATAAAGAAAAGTATGCAGAAATTCCGGTGCTGGCAACGACAGCCCGGAATGAAGGCGATAGTGAGGTGCGTGCCATGGAGCTTGGCGCGGCGGACTTTATCACCAAGCCTTACAATCCGACGATTGTCCGCTGCCGTGTACGCAATGTCATGGCACGCCTGGAAAATGAATGGCGCAAGCTGGAACAGGCTGCCAAAGACCGGCAGATCACGGAAATGCGTCATTACATCGAGCAGGATTCGCTGACAGGGATCTACAACAGAGAAACCTTTTATGAAAAATCGGCAGCGCTCTTGCAGCAGCAGCCGGAAGAAGGCTATGATATCATTTATCTTGATATCAGCAATTTCAAGGTCATCAATGATCTTTTCCGCATTGAGACAGGAAATCTTATTTTGAAGACAGCTGCATCTTATTTTCAGGCGATTACAGAGGACTGCGGTCTTTGCGGCCGCATGGAGGCAGATCATTTTGCTCTTTGCATGCCTGCGGATAAGCTGAATGTCGATATGCTGCTCCATGGTCTGGATGATGCAGTGCAGTCCCTGGGAATCAGTCATAATATCATGTTTTATCTGGGGATCTATCCTGTGGATAATGTGTTCCTGCCTGTCGATCAGATGTGCGATCGCGCACATATGGCGTTGAATACGGTCAAGGGCCGTTATATGACGCGGTTTGCTTATTATGATGAGAATATGCGTGAACTCATCCTGGAGGAGCAGATGATTCTGCGCGAGATGGAGTTTGCACTGGGTGAGAATCAATTCTGTATTTATATGCAGCCGATTTACAGCCTGAAAAAGAAAAAAGCGGTAAGTGCCGAAGCCCTTGTGCGCTGGGTACACCCTGCCAATGGCATTATTTCTCCTGGCCGGTTTATTCCGGTATTTGAGCGCAATGGCTTTATTGTGCAGCTGGATCGTTTTGTCTGGGAATGTGCGTGTAAATTTCTGCATGCAAGGATAGAAAAAGGTGAGCCAGTTGTGCCGATTTCGGTGAATGTATCAAGGCTGAATTTCTATAATGTAGATTTCTTTGAAGCTGTCACCGGGCTGTTGAAGAAATATAAGCTGGAGCCATGGATGCTGCGCCTGGAAATAACAGAAAGTGCTTATACGGATAATCCGCATCAGCTTTTGTCCATTTTGCAGGCCTTTCAGGACTATGGCATCAAGATTTTGATGGATGATTTTGGCAGCGGCTATTCTTCGCTGAATATGCTGAAGGATGTCATTGTTGACACACTGAAGGTTGATATGAACTTTGTACAGGATGTCGAAAATTCCTATCGTGCAGCGTCCATTATGAAGAATGTTGTGCAGATGGCCAAGGATCTGCACATGGATGTGGTCATCGAAGGTGTTGAGACGAAGCCGCAGATTGATTTTCTTGCGAAGATTGGCTGTGATAATATCCAGGGTTATTATTTTTCCAAGCCGGTACCGGAAAAAGATTTTGGCCTGCTCCTGGAAAAGGAAAATAGAAATGAGGAAAATTAATTCATGAAGGCGTTTATCTTTGATATGGATGGGGTCATCATTGACAGCGAACCCATTCATTCACGGACAAAAATGGAGACTTTTCGCCATTATGGCGTGTCATTTTCGGAGGCAGAGCTTATCCATTATATGGGGCGGACGAGCCGTTCTTTGTTTGAAGAAGTTCTGCGCCTGAATCAGCGTGAGGATCTGGTGGTCGATGAGGTCATTGCCTATAAGCACAAACTGTATCTGGATATTTTGCGCCATGATATGGCAATACAGCCAATCGCAGGCATTGCTGAACTGATGCAGAGACTGCGGGCGGCACAAATTCCTCTGGCATTGGCATCTTCTTCCGGACGTGCCGTGATCGAGGCCGTGCTGCAGAAATTTGGCTTTGCGGACTATTTTCAGTCCGTGCTCAGTGGGGCAGACTTGCCGAAAAGCAAGCCGGATCCTGCGGTATATCTTTTGTCGGCACAGCGTCTTGGCGTCGAGCCAAAGGATTGTGCTGTGCTTGAGGATGCAGCTGCTGGTGTAGCAGCCGCAAAGGCAGCCGGAATGTACTGCATTGCTTATCGCAATCCGAATTCAGGAAATCAGGATTTGTCCCGGGCGGATGAGGTCATTGCGAAGATTGAAGAGATCAGGGTGTACTGAGTTTAGAAAATCATGGAAACTGCTGCGGTTTTTTGTGGCAGTTTTTTTGCAGATAAGATAGAAAACGTTTACAAAAGTCATTGACAAACAAATTCGTTTATAGTAAAGTGAAGATATCGAATTGCAAGAAATCAAAAAAAATTAAAAGAAGTGGGGCGTAAAGTAATCCATACGCTCAGTCCTGGAGGGGTAGCAATGAGTAAGATCACAAGTGAAGAATTTGGCAAATTGAAGGATGGCCGCGCGGTACAGCTTTATACGATACGCAACACCAAGGGAACTGAAGTAAAGATTTGCAGCTATGGCGGACATGTACAATCCATACGTACGCGCGATAAAGACTTTAATTATGTGGATGTTGTTTTAGGCTATGGTGATGCTGCTGCTTATGAAATCGAGGACAAATATATCGGTGCACTTGTCGGGCGCTGTGCAAACCGTATCGCTAAGGGACAGCTTACGGTGAACGGCAAGGATTATGAACTGGAGTGCAACAATGGTGCAAATCATTTGCATGGCGGTGTCAGGAGCGGCTTCAACAAAAAGCTCTGGCAGGCAGAACCGACTGCGACAGGCTTGAAGCTCAGCTATACGAGCCCGGATGGCGAGGGGAATTATCCGGGAGAATTGAAGGTCAGCGTTACTTATGCGCTTTCCAATGACAATGAATTCAGCATTTCTTATGAGGCTGCAGCCGATGCAGATACCATCTGCAATCTTACGAATCATACCTATTTCAATCTGGATGGCTTCCAGGGCGGCTCTGTCCTGGAGCAGAAGGTGCAGCTGTTTGCAGATGAATATACGCCGGCAGATCAGGGCTCGATACCGGATGGACGTTTACTTCCGGTTGAAGGGACTCCGATGGATCTGCGTGAACCGGTCAAAATCGGTGCACATATTGATGATGACTTTGAGCAGCTTAACTGGGCGGGCGGCTATGACCATAACTGGGTCATCCGTCAGGTTCCTTGTGAGGTAGAGATGGAGGCTGGGGCTTTTGGCTTTGATCCGAGCTGCCCGATTGATTATCTGAATGGCGGATTGCATAAGATGGCTTATGCAGAATCAGACAAGACAGGGATTACGCTTACGGCCTATACGACGCAGCCGGGCGTGCAGTTCTATGCGGGCAACTATCTCGATGGCAATCCGGTTGGCAAACAGGGATCCGTCTTTGGCAAGCGCAGCGGCTTCTGCCTTGAAGCACAGTATTTCCCGGATGCTGTACATCATGCGAATTTTGCACAGCCGTTCCTGAAAAAAGGAGAGGTATGGAAAGCACAGACGGTATATGTTTTTGGCACGAAGAAATAAAATACATCCGGTAGAAAAATGCTATAGAAGATAAGGATAGGGCATACAAATTTATTAGAATTTGTATGCCTTTTTCGTTGCAATCCAGCGAATTTTGTGCTATTGTAAAAGAATAAGATGTATGACGATTCTTAAGATTAAAATAACTATCGTGCGGATGCTGTTTGTTTTGGCAAGAGGTTCAGCACACCAGGAAAGGAACAGAACTTCCGATTTTACAAGGAATGAGGGGATTCAGATGGAGAAGAAAAAGACGGAGCCTAAATATTTACGCATTGTAGAATGGATAAAAAAGCAAGTAGCAGATGGAGTCCTGAATGTTGGTGACCGTCTGGCCTCGGAAAATGAGCTTAGTGCGCAGTTCGGCTTGAGCCGTCAGACCGTGCGCCAGGCGACAAGCATCCTGGAAAACAGCGGCATACTGGAGCGGCGCCGCGGCAGCGGTACCTATGTGTCTTCTACCTGTGTCGTACAGCGGGCAGCGACGATGAATATCGGTGTGGTTACGACCTATCTGGATGATTACCTTTTTCCCTGTATCATTCGCGGCATTGATGGGGTGCTTACGGAACATGGTTATACGATGCAGCTGTCCATTACCTATAATAAGGTCGAAAATGAACGGAACATTCTTGAGGCGCTGCTGGTCAAGGGCATCGATGGTTTGATCATCGAGCCGACCAAGAGCGGACTGCCGAATTTAAATGCGGATTTGTACCGTCAGATCAAACGTCAGGGAATCCCTTGCTTGTTTATCAATGCAGGCTATCCGGGACAAAGCTTCCCTGTTGTGGCAATGGATGACTATGCCTGTGGACGTTCGGCCGCGGCATATCTGCTCAAGAATGGACATCGCCGGATTGGCGGTATTTTTAAATCGGATGATAATCAGGGGCATTTGCGTTATGCAGGCTTTGCCGGTGAGCTTACCCGTCATAAGCTGCCCTTGCAGGAGGGAAGCATTGCCTGGTATACGACAGAGGATCTCGAGATCGGGCCGGAGGAGCGGCAGACTTGGGAACAGAGCATCTTGAAACGCATGCGTGACTGCAGTGCGGTGCTTTGCTATAATGATCAGATGGCTGTCCGCATCATGGAGGCTGCGGAGCGTGCCGGACGGCGTGTACCGGAAGATCTTTCTATTTTGTCTTTTGATGATTCCTATCTGGCAACACTGGGATGGCGTGGACTTACGACTTTTGTGCATCCGAAGGAAGAACTTGGCGCAGCAGCAGCTGAGGCCCTGCTGAAGTTTGTAAATCATGAAGAAATACCGGCAGAGACTTTGTTTCCTCCACAGCTTAAAGAGCGTGATACCGTGAGATCGATGAAATAAAACAGGCAGTTTTTGCAGACCACCAAAAACTATTTTTTGGTGGTCTTTTTGGCAGGAAAATCTGAAATATCCCTTGTGCTGATTCTGTTGATTTCCCTGGTCATTGCTGCTGTTGTCGGGCGTATTCT
>CAZTAP010000146.1:0-6650 GCA_964611665.1 uncultured Selenomonadaceae bacterium
CCGCGAAACTTGGCTTTACGATGGATGAGGTCATGGCCATCGGCGATTCCAATAATGATCTGCCGATGCTCAAGGCTGCGGGCCACAGCGTGGCTATGGGCAATGCCAATGACGAGGTCAAGGCAGCCTGCGGCTATGTGACGGCGGATTGTGAGCAGAGCGGTGTAGCAGAGGCTATCCGCAAGTATGTATTGTAAGGAAGAAGGATAGAAGGCTGCGATGGCGATTAAACTCATAGCAATGGATCTCGATGGAACCTTGCTGAATTCAGATAAACTTATTTCCCCGGGCAATCTGCAGGCACTCGAAAAAGCCCGGAACAAGGGAGTGGCTGTAACGATTGCCACGGGCCGCATGTTTTTGTCGGCAGAGTATTTCGGCCGCCAGATCGAGGCTAATGCACCGCTTGTGTGCTGCAATGGCGGTATGGTGCAGAGCATGGGAGAGAGGGAGCCGGTCTTTGTGCGGCTGTTTCCGCAGGAGACTGTCCGGGAGCTTCTGACGCTCTGCCATGAACGCGGCTGGTATGCCCAGTGGTATATCGGCAATGAGATTTATGCAGAGGAGTTTCGGCCGGAATATTTTTATGCGTATCGTACGGTGAAGGATTTCAAGATCCGTGAGGTCGGGAAGGATTTCCTGAATTATACGCAGAAGGTTATCCAGTGTGTGGTCCGGGATAAGGATGGCCGCATTCCGGAGATCGTTGCAGAAATTGCGCCGCGTTTTGCAGGACGCATCGATCCGCAGCAGAATACGGGCTTCAGCGTTGATCTCACGCCGCCCGGCGTCGATAAAGCGCTGGGCATCGAGGCTTTGATGAAGCATCTGGGTCTTACGCGCGAAGAGGTCATGGTCTGCGGTGATGCGGACAATGACCTTGCGATGCTGCGGTTTGCTGGTACAAGTGTGGTCATGGCCAACGGCCTGCCGCAGGCAAAGGAGCTCGCGACATATCTCACGGCAAGCAATGATGAGGATGGCATTGCAAAGGCAATTGAGGATTTGGTGTTGTAATTTGCAGTTTCATAAGGATTCTTTTATAATGAAGGTGAATAAAGGAATAGAATTTTCCCGGAGGTGGAAATATGGATAAAGAAGAAAAATTTCATCTGGTTATTGTCACGGGCATGTCGGGCGGCGGGAAGACACAGGCCTGCCGGTTTATGGAGGATCTGGGCTATTTTTGCGTAGATAATCTGCCGCCGGTATTCATTCCAAAGTTTGCAGAACTTTGCCAGCATTCGGCGGGTCATGTGGGCAATGTTGTTCTTGTTGTCGATACGCGCAGCCGTGAATTCTTTGATACTTTTGTACATGTGCTTGAGGATATGGACAAGGATGATCAGCCTTATGAAATGCTGTTCATGGATGCTTCGGATGCATCCATCATCCGGCGCTATAAGGAGACGCGCCGCCGCCATCCGATGGCACCGACTTCGCGCATCAGCGAGGGCATTGCCAAGGAGCGTGAGCGCCTTGCACAGGTGCGCAGCAAGGCGACCTACATCATTGATACCTCAGAGCTAAAGAAAGTCGATCTGAAAGAAAAGATCGTGCGCCTTTTCGGTACTTCCGATGGGGAGAAGATGAATATCAATGTGCTTTCCTTCGGCTTCAAGTTCGGCATGCCGCTCGATGCGGATATGGTGCTTGATGTGCGCTTCCTGCCCAATCCGTTCTATATTGAATCGATGCGCCACAAGAGCGGTGCTGTGCCGGAAGTGGCTGAGTATATTGCCAAATGGCCGGTCACCAGGGAGTTTGAGGAAAAGCTTGATGCGATGGTGGAATTTCTGGTGCCGCAGTACATCAAGGAGGGCAAGAGCCAGTTTGTCATTGCAATTGGCTGTACAGGCGGGATGCACCGCAGTGTCTACATTGCCAAGCATGTTTTTGACCTGTTGAGCGCACGCGGCTATCAGGTCAATCTGGAGCATCGTGATTTGATGAAGAACGATGTCTGGGAGCATGTGCGTGAAGAACGGTGACAGAAAGGTTCGATTAAAAAATGCATTTACTGAAATGGCTTTATCCGGGGATGAAGTTCAAGCGATGGCTGTTCTTGTTCGCCATTGGCGTCATGATGGTCAGTCTTGGACTGGCTCTGGTATTCAACTATAAATATCTTGATATCATCGAGGAAGCAATCTTCCGGGCCGTTTATCTCTGGAAGGGCAGCTACAACTATATGTTCACCACGCTCGTGGGCGGCAGCGTAGTTATCCTGGGCTGCATTTGTATGCTCATGGCGACACGGTTCATCATCCGCTCGGTCATCACCGTTCTGCTGCCGGACAACTCGGATAAGCTTGTCGATCTCATCTATGAGAAGCGCAAGCTGGGCAAAGGGCCGGCGGTTACGGTCATTGGCGGCGGGCATGGCCTTTCGGTGCTGCTGCGCGGCATCAAGCAGGCGACGAGCAATGTCACTGCGGTGGTCACGGTCGCTGATGATGGCGGTTCCTCGGGCAGGCTGCGCGAGGAGCTCGGCATTATTCCGCCGGGGGATCTGCGCAACTGCCTGGTGGCTCTGGCAGATACAGAGCCTTTGATGGAAAAGCTTTTTCAGCACCGTTTTGGCGGCAGCAGTGAGCTTGCAGGCCATAGCTTCGGCAATCTGTTCATCGCCGCGATGACCGAGGTCACGGGCGATGTGGAAAAGGCACTGAAGGAATCCTCCAAGGTCCTCGCGGTCAAGGGAAGGGTTTTGCCTGCGAGCACGGCGCATGTGCGCCTGGATGCGACGATGGAGGATGGAACGGTTGTCGAGGGTGAGTCCCGTATTCCGGAGGTCCATAAGCGCATCCGGCGTGTGCATCTTTTTCCGGAAAAGGTCAAACCGGTGCAGTCAGCGCTGGATGCCATAAGGAACGCAGATGCTATCGTGCTCGGCCCGGGCAGCCTCTATACAAGCATCATGCCGAATCTGCTTGTCGAGGGAGTCGCTGAAACGCTGCGCAAGAGCAAGGCGGTGAAAATCTATATCTGCAATGTGATGACACAGCCGGGCGAGACGGATGGCTACACGGCTTCCATGCATGTGAAGGCAATTCTTGATCATGCGGGCCGCGGTGCCATCGACTATGTACTGGTCAATTCGACACCAATCTCACCTGAGCTGGAGGCTTATTATGCGGAGCGCGGTGCTTATCCGGTCATCGTGGATGAGGATGAGCTCAATGAGCTTGGCGTCGGCTTTATCAAGGCGGATATCATCAGTGAGACAGAGGTCGTGCATCATGACCCTGCCAAGCTTTCCAATAATGTGATGAAGATGGTGTACAGCCTGAAGTCCGGTGCCGGAGTGCGGGATTTTTATATGCAGGATAACAGCATGAAATAACGGGTGTGCCAGCACACCTGCTGCAGCCGGGGGAGGAAGGAATATGCCGTCATTTGCAACAGAGGTCAAGAATGAACTGGCTCGTCTGATGTACGAAAAGGAGTGCTGCCGGACGGCTGAGCTCGCAGCACTTTTGCGTATGGGGGCTGCGATGACCATCGGGGCGCATCATGCGCTGGGCCTGAATTTCACAACAGAAAATGCGGCAGTGGCACGCAAGACACTCATGCTTCTGAAGGATACCGGTGAGGTGCATACTGAGGTTACGGTGAGCCGCTCCAGACGCCTGAAGAAAAATAACAGCTATTGTGTACGCGTCGTTCCTTCCCCAAAGGTCAGTGTACTTTTGGAGCGGCTGGGTCTCATGCATGGAGACAGCCTGAACATGGGAACCGATAGTGCAATCCTGCGCAGACAGTGCTGCCGGGCGGCCTATCTCAGGGGAGCTTTTCAGGGAGGCGGCAGTGTGAACCGGCCGGAATCTGATTATCATTTGGAGCTCGTCACAGGCAGCTATCCTTTTGCCGAGCTGCTGCTGAACCTGATGCGGCGCATGGGGCTTCCAGCGGGCATCACAGACCGCAAGGATGCTTATCTCGTGTATCTGAAGGAAGGCGATGCGGTCATTGATTTCCTTGGCATGCTGCAGGCTGATAAGGCTGTTGAGGATTTTGAGGTGGCCCGCAATCTCAAGGAAGTGCGCAATCAGGTCAACCGTCTGGTGAATTGTGAAACTGCGAATCTGCAGAAAACCGTGGATGCTGCAGGCCGCCAGATCCAGGAGATTCATCAGCTGCAGGCGGCCGGGCGTCTCCAGGGACTGGCTCCGGCACTGCTGCAGGCAGCCGAAGCCCGGCTGGCACATCCGGATGCCACGCTTTCCGAGCTTGCGGAGCTTCTGCAGGTGGGAAAGTCCGGCATCAATCATCGTTTGCGCAAACTTTCAAAGCTGGCGCAGGAATTAACTGAGGGTGAATAGAATTTGTCTTTGAAAAAGAAATGTGCAGCGCTTCTGGCAGGAATCTTTGGCTTGCTGCTTGCAGCGTCTGCTTATCTGCTTTGCACGCCTGCACCGGGGGTGCCTGTCCTGGAATATCATATGGTGGATACGGTGGAAGATGAGGACTCTCATCCCTACAATGTGCCGCCGGAGGATTTTCAGGCACAGCTCGATTATTTGCAGCAGCAGGGCTATACAACGATTACGATGCTGGAGTTCATCAAGGCTTCCAGGGGGAAGTTCGAGCTGCCGATGAAGCCAATCATCCTGACTTTTGATGATGGCTATGAGGATAATTATACGATCATGCTGCCAATACTTGAGGCGCATGGCATGAAGGCGACGATGTATATGGTTACGAATAATATCGGACAGCCGGATTATCTGACCTGGGAGGAGCTTCGGGATATGCAGGAGCGCGGCGTTGAGATCGGCAGTCATACGGCAGATCACGAGCCGCTCGCCGGGCAGCCGAAAGCCTGGCAGAACGATCAGCTCAGGCTCTCCAAACTGCTCATGGAATGGAATGGCATTCATACGGTATTCAGCTTTTCCTATCCGAATGGCAGTTATGATGAAGCGCTGCCTGAGCTTTTGCGCCAGAATAATTATCTTTCTGCTGTTACGGGTGATGCAGGCCTCAATACGTTTCAGACAAACCCGTATCTCATGCAGCGGGTCAACGTACCACATCCGCGTCTGGGGCTTCTGGAGTTCCGGCTGCGCCTGCTGAAGGCACAGCTTTGGGCGCGATTTGACATAAATCAGCATTTAAACAGATAATGGCAACAGGGGGAAGAAAGAATGAAGCTAGCAGTGAAAGCGGCAGCCTGCCTTCTTGCAGGCTGCTGTATCGCCGGGAACTTTTCCGTCGGCGAGGCCGCTTATCGTCATGCATCGGATACTGTTTCGGAAACGACATCCAATGTCCATGAGGAAACGCGGGGAGTAGTGGAAGGAACATCTACGAGCAAAGTAAAAAGAGAATCTGTCTCAGGCCTGGATCGCTTGCAGGCAGAAAGCAGAAAAGCAGCCGATGCTGCGGCGCAGAAAAGTGTCCGTCCGAATATGCAGACCATGAGGATGTGGGATGTGCAGGCGACGGATACGGGAGGGACGCTGCTTTTCTCGGACAGTCCGGAGTATGTGAATCAGGACGGAATTCTTTATTCCGATACGGTGCAGGGCGATGCGCGTATTTTGTTTTATCATCTGAATAACACGTCAGAGCAGAAAAAGGTTGCGGTGATCCTGGAGAATCAGAGCGGCAGCTATTCAATCGTGCATGTCACGCGCGGCGGGATGAGCCAGCCAAGCTCAAACTATCTTGCCGTAGGCAAGCGCACGCAGGTCGAGTATTTCGATACGAAGCTCAATGATGTCATCTATGTGCGCAATGGCGGCAAGCGCCTTTTGCAGAACGAGATGAACAATACGGTGCTGGAGCCGGGACAGCTCGTCTATGGTGTGTTTGATTTTTCGTCATCGACACCGGTCAAGGTTTCGGTCATTATGTATGGTGCTGATGTGGATCCGTATTCATTCATTGAATATGCACGGGTCCTGCCGAAGGATGCACAACGCCTGCGCGGAACGTTCAAAGGCATGGACCGCATCATCCGCAGTCAGAAGGCATACGATCCCCGCAAAGACGGCATTGTGTATTTCCCGATTGGCGATAATGAGCGGGATACCTACCGGACGGGCGTTGATGCGACCGATGGAAGCCTTGTTACGAATTATGGCAACTACGGTGTGCTTTACCGGATCGAGATCCCGACAGCGGGCAATGATTCCACGCGGTATTATCTGAGCCCTCTTGGCGGGACCTATGCCGGGGCAATGACCGTGGATTTCGGCAGAGGGCAGTCCAATCTGCTGCTTACACCGAATGGCCGTACGTATTTCGGAGACGCGACGCCGGCAGAGTCTGATGGAGCCATGCAGGCCAGAGAAGCAGGGACTGCAGTGCTTACGCATACAACAGAGCTCGCCGATCTCGGCACCTATAAAAATGAATCGCAGCTGAGTTTTGAGTATTCGCCGCCGGGAGCATCGAACCTGCCGGTCAATATCATTTTGATGCCAGCAAAATAGGAAGCGGGGTTTTCTTGTGGGTGAAGTGTGGATACTTGCACATGAGTGAAAAAACCGCTACAATATAGAAAGAACGTATTTTTTGAACGATAAGGAGGGCATGAAGAATGAAACACATCAAGACGGTCAATAAACCTTCTTTACAGAGCTCGGTCCATACGGGCGGCTGCGGCGAATGCCAGGCATCCTGCCAGTCGGCTTGCAAGA
>CAZTAP010000147.1:0-6581 GCA_964611665.1 uncultured Selenomonadaceae bacterium
CAGTCTAGGGACTTTCACCCATTAGAGTGCGCCCATGCCGGGCGCACGCAAAAAAGCGGAACAGCCTGAAACAGCATTCCGCTTTTTTCTTATTCGTTCTTTTTTCCTATTGTTTTACCAAAGACGCCATTTATCATCCAAACGGCCAAAAATATCCTCAAAATGATCATAGAATTTTTCAATTCCCTGATAATCCTTCGCCAAAAGCAGACTGAACAAGACATCCTGATAATACCGTATACCTACACTGAAAATCATACCACCCAAATCAAGATACTCCACCGTGTTCGCCACATACAGAAATTCATCGCAAAGCTGAGCAAGCGTAGAATCCTTCGTACAGCTGAACAAGACCGTTTTTACTTTTTTTTCCTGCAAAATCTTCGCTATATCGATAAGACGCTTATTTTCCCCCGTACGGCTGATGATCATAGCTACATGATTCTGATCAGAATTCAGCGCCTGCATATACTGACTGTTCATCGCTGAATTTGCAACGGCAATGCATTTAATCTGCAGCAAATTATAGACAGCCATCTGTGCCAGACAATGATTCTGATCATACGCATAAAAATCAATAACCTTAGCCTTCTTCATCCACTCGGCAACACGCAGAAGCTGCTGCATATCGATCTCATTCTTTGTCTCTTCAATCGCCTCTACTTCAAGGGCAGCCATTTTGCGCACAATACTATCCGGTGTGTCCCGATCCGTAATCGGACGTTCAATAATCGCCCTTTCCTCAGGTGACACCCGGTTAATCTCACTGATGAACTTTATCTTGAACTCATTGTAGCCTTTTAAACCAAGCTTCTGGCACAAACGAAAAATAGCCGCTGAACTCGTAAAGGTCCTCTCTGCAAGCTCCCGGATAGAAAGATCGACAATCTCTTTCGGATGCTCCAGAATATACCGGATAACGGCCTGCTCCGTAGACGAAAACCTTTCGTTTTCATGCATTTCCTTTAAAAGTCTCACATAGGTTCCCCTTTCTTCAAGCCTGCTCTTTGTTCCATTATACAAAAAATTTGGGCATCTGTCCGCAAATTTTGCAGATAAATGCCCAAAGCATACCTCAATCAAAAATGAAAATCAATTTGTGTCCGGAATAAATGACGTTTCGCATGGCTGTTCATGCCTGTCTGCGTGCCGCTAAGATTCCTTGTCTGATCAGAATAAAACGTCTCCCATTCCACATTCTGGTAAGGGACATATTTTACCCCAAGGATCCAGCCTTTGGTATCCGATGGCATGGAACACCACTCATCATCATGCGACATATCGCCAAATTTCGCAAAATCTATATAACGCAGATATGCCCCAAAGGAACCAACCTGATTTAAATCCGTGCCCTTATAATTCAACCGGTATTCCTTGCTCGTATTGAATTGCCCGGCATTCGTACGCACATAAGTCGCAACCAGATTGAGATTGTTGGCAAGCTGCGCCGAAAGATCGACTGCCCCCATACGGCTCATAGCCTGATCCCCATATGTCCCATCCGCATTTTTCACTGCATCATTATGGTTCTGGTTCATGGCATAAGTAAAGCTCGCCTGTGTTGCATGACCAACCTTTCCGGTAAAGTTCACCCCATAAATACTCGTATCGCTGCCATTGGTCATACTTACCAGTGAACCCTGGCGCGGGCGCAGATAAAAAGCTTTTGCATTCCAGTCTTTCGTAAAATTCGTATCCAGGGATATACCATCCGCAGCATGACCAAAAGCTACATTCTGAAAACCTAATCCCCACCACTTCGCACCAAGAGTGACTCCCAGCTTGCCTGGATGGCCTTCCACCCAGATACGCTGAACCGTTCCATCCTGATCATCACTGCCGCTGCTCGTACGCCAATTCTGGTTCTGCGTATAGCCCTTGCGCGTCTCACTCTGGAAATGTGCTTCCCAGTCCCTGGATACCTTCATTTTACCTTCCAGATCCATATAGAAGTGTTTATTATTATTCTCCGCACCGGCTGACACATTATCCGCACTGTCATGATCATACTTTGCACGTACAAAGCCCGACAGCTGAATCTTGTTGACCTTATCGCTGAGCTCCTGATACCGTGCCTCATTTCGTGCTTCCATCTTTTGCAGCTCTGCCTGATATTCCTGTCCAAGCTTTTCAATCAGTGCCTGGTCTGCAGGATTTACACTCTGCAATTTCGCTTCTGCGCGCGCAATAGCCGCTGCCATTTCATACCGGCTCATCGGACGATCGCCCGCAAAGGTTCCATCGCCATTTCCCTCTAGAATTCCATCTTTTACAAGCTGATCTACAGCAGCATAACTCCAATGATCCTTCGGTACATCGGTAAAGCTTTCCACAGAAGCAGCTCCTGCTGTCCCCATGATTCCTGTCGTAATTGCTGCTGCTGCAATAGCTGTCATCATTTTTTTCATTTTATTCCAATCCCTTCAAATTGATTTAAGCTTCAAACTTCTGCAGATACTGTATGCTTCTCCTGATCTGCCTCAACCTTCACGGCTGACAAGTGCTCTTCCTTGCAATAGGCATCATCCTGCATTCGTACGAACGGATAATAGAACGCCGCACTCATCGCAACCGTTGCCAACTGAACAACAGCTCCCTGCCAGCCGCCCAGCAGAAGGCCTGCAATAACAGGCGGTGTCGTCCAGGGAACCTGTACCGCGGCAAATGGCGCCAAAAAGCCAGTGACAATCGCAAAATATGTCATAATCAACGCAATGACCGGTACGCCGATAAAGGGCAGAATAAAATATGGATTGAAAACAATCGGCAGACCAAAGATGATTGGTTCATTGATATTGAACAGTCCTGGAATAAAGGCCAGGCGGGATATCGATTTCATCTGTGTGGATCTGGCCCGGAAAAAAGCCGCGATAAGGAAACCCAGCGTAAGTCCGCAGCCGCCTCCTTTGATAAAAACATCGGTTACCTGCTGCGTAATGATCTTGGCCTGCGGATTACCTGCAAGCTGCTGTCCTGCATCCAGTAAAGCCTGGTTATCCAGGGAATTTGCCATAAGGATCGGATTCATGACACCGCCAACAATATTCGGCCCATGGATCCCTGCCCAAAAAAGCACACTCTGCAAACCAGCAATAATAATACCTCCGACCAATGTATCCGTAAGATTTTGCAAAGGTGTCTGCAAAACCGAAAAAACAAGCTCTGGCAGGGTTTTCACGGCAGCAGCCTGACAGACAATATAGAGCAGACAGGAACTTGCCAGAATGATGAGTCCGGGAATCAGGGCCGCAAACGCCTTCGCTACACCGTTTGGTACGCCCTCCGGCATTTTGAAACAGATTTTATGCTTTTCGCAGTAGCAAAATACCCAGGAAGTAAACAACGCCACCAAAATTGCCGTAATGACACCATTACCGCCAACCCACTGGCTCGGAATGACTCCGCCCACGATTTCCCCGGATTTCGCGATAACGCTGCCGCGGATCAATGTAAGAAAAGCTGCCAAAGCCAGAAGAGATGCCGTAATCGCATCGCAGCCCTCTGCCTCACAATATTTATACGTAATACCCAAAACAGATAAAATCGCTAAAATATTGAACGTGGCATTCGACACCTGGAACAACGGCGCTGCCCAGTCCTTGCCAAAAACAGAGGTCATGAATTCTCCCCAGCCGGCAATCGGAAAACAGGCAATCAATAAAAACAGGGATCCCGTCAGGGTTAGCGGCAAGGTAAGGATAAACCCATCCTTCAATGCTACTACAGATTTAATATTGGCAAAACGGACCATATACTCCAAAAATCGGTCAAATACTTGCTGTTTACCCATTATTTTCTCTTTCTCCTCTTCGCATTCTTCTACGCGCGTAATTGCTGTGTTTCTTATAAGATGATTAGACTATACCATAGAAAAAAAGGCTGCTCAATGTGCTGAGCAGCCTTTGAATCTTTATTTCAAAAAAGAACAAAAATCATTCACAATATTGTATTGTTTTTTCAAATTGTCCTAATCCTTGTTCAATTTGATTCAGAAAAAATCCTTTCATAAGATTCATTCCGCAGCAAAGAAGTATCATAATGACGCGCGAGCAGTACACTAAAAAGAATATCCACGAGATATTTTGCAGCCCCCAGAAAAACAAAACTGCCAAGTTCATTCAGTTTCTTTTCTGTCGCGGCATACAATACCTCATCCGCCAAGCCAGCCAGACTGGACTCCTTCTTCCCGGTAATCAGCAGCAGCTTGCATTTTCTTTTCTTCAAAAGCTGAGCAATTTCAAGCAGGCGCCGGTTTTCTCCTGTACGGCTGATCAGAAAAGCCAGATGATCTTTTTGACTCGACACAGCCTGAAGATATTGCACATTGCCCTTCGGATGTACCGTTGAAAATTTTCCCGCATGCAAAAAGGCATAGCTTGCAAGTTCCGCAATATACAGATTATTGTCCATCGCATAAAAATCAATATGTTCAGCCTGCTCCAGCAAATAAACTGCACGCACGATATCCGCCGGCTCCATATCATTACGGGTTTCTCTCACTGCACCGAGCTCAATCCCGGTTACCTTATCCAAGATGGAACGAATCGTATCCTTGTTGGTGATGGGCTGCTTCTTTTCCTTGCCATTACCATACTGCATAATCTCTGCTACAAAACGAACCTTGAACTCAGAATACCCCTTAAGCCCAAGACGCTGGCAAAAACGCACAATTGCCGCAGAGCTCGTATAAACTTTCTGGGCCAGCTGCTTGCTGGTCAATTGAGGTATCTGCTGATAATTCTTTACGACATAGTCGATGATGATCTGATCGGTAGGCGAAAAGCGCTGTTTATCCTGCATGAGTTCCAAAAGTTTTGCCATGTTCTCCACCCTAAAAAAAGCTGCCGCTTTACGCGGCAGCATTATCAATTCTCATTTTTTTCCTGACGTTTGATGCCAAAAATCAACTCATCCAAAAGCCCGATCAACTGATTGATTTCCGGTTTGGAAATCTGTCCGCTCGCACCAAGCTGTTCACCCTTGATCCGCATTTCCTCACTGATCAGCGAAGAGAAGAGAATCAACGGCACTTCATGCAGATGCTCATCCGCACGAACCAGTTTAAGCAAACGATGTCCATCCATCTTCGGCATCTCAATATCCGAAACAATGATCCTGACCTTTTCTTCAATCGGTCCATCCTGCTGTGCGAGCTTTTCAAGATACTCCCAGGCATCCTGTCCATTGCTGAAGTCACGTACATAGCGATAACCGGACTCATGCAGTGTCGTTACGAGCAGGTCACGCAGCATCGGCGAATCCTCTGCCACGACGACATGCACATTCGTGCGCTTCGTCTTGATATCCTCCGTGGCATCCTCAAAAGTCGTGAGCTTTGCATTGATTTCCGGATTAATTTCTGCAATAATGGTCTCAAAATCAAGCAGCAGCACAATCTTGCCTTCCATCTTGATGATACCGACAACCCTGGACTGATCGCCGACTTCCGGTGCAGGTTCCATATCCTTCCAGGAAATACGATGAATACGCGATACATTATCCACAAGGAAACCAATATTATAATTATTGATCTCTGTAACGATAATATTCTTCGGATTCCCTGTGCCATTTACCGCCAGGCAGCGCGGCAGATTCACGAGCGGCATCGCACGCCCGCGCAGCGTAAATAACCCATCAATATATGGATG
This sequence comes from uncultured Selenomonadaceae bacterium, assembly GCA_964611665.1. GTDB lineage: Bacteria > Bacillota > Negativicutes > Selenomonadales > Selenomonadaceae > CAZTAP01. Next base: position 5,649 of record CAZTAP010000147.1, read on the forward strand.
TGCCTGTGGCATCGTCGTTACCGGAAAATCTGCTGCAGTAATGACCTCACGAACCTTGGCCACATTAATGCCATAGTTTACGCTGCCAATACTGAACTCAACGATTTCAAACTCATTTGTACCAGTTTCCAAAAGGATTCCTTTTTTATCTCCACTAGTCTCTGCCATTCAATCGCCCCCATTTTTTTGTGAACTTCCCTGCAACAAAAGATTGTCGAAGATATTATCATTATATTGAATATTCGTTATAAAGGAATGAATTCCTTCTTCCTGCCCAAAAAACTTATCCCAAAATTATTTTAGATACGTCCAGCCATCCCGTTCTTCGATCAGGCCCGTCTTGATCAAATGTCCAAGGGCACGTTTAAAGGCAGCCTTGCTGATCTGGAATTTATCCCGGATGACCTCTGGCGAAGTAGTATCACTATATGGCATCTTGCCATTCCGGTTCTGCAGCAGTTCCAATATCTTATCCGCATCACTGAACAAGGCCTTTTCCTTGATTTCCCGCAGCGAAGCATTCAGACGGCCGTCCTTGCGCACATAAGTCACACGCGCCGTAACCACGTCACCAACACGAGGCCGTTCTGCCATTTCCTTATTATCGATAAAGACAATATAGCGTTCATCACTGAACATGAATGCGCCCTGATCGGTATAGTTATAAATCGCACCTGTAACTTGTGCACCGACAGAGACATCATTTGCCGGCTTCGAAGCACGGCGCATCTCGTCCTCTACTTCCATCGTAACTGCAAGGCGGCCAGACTTATCCGTATAGAGTTTTGCCCAGACGACCTCGCCGATCTGCGGGCGGCCGCGCATTCCTGCATATGGCATAAAAATACCGCGTTCAGCACCGACGTCCAGAAAAGCACCATCCTTGCTCACATTGATGACCTTAAGCCGGGCAATCTGCCCTTCCTTCATTTT
>CAZTAP010000148.1:0-6561 GCA_964611665.1 uncultured Selenomonadaceae bacterium
CCGCCGCGAATATCAATTGCTGGAAAAATAAGCATAGTACGTCCCTCCGAAAGAATTTATCCTCTAATGAAATTCCTGAGTATGGCAAGGCCGACATCACCGGATTTTTCCGGATGGAACTGCGTCGCCTGAACATTATTTCTTGCTACTGCTGCAGTCAGCTGACCGCCATACTCCGTTGTTGCCGTAATCACCGAAGCATCCTCTGGTACAGCATGATAGCTATGTACAAAATAAACATAGGGCATATGATGCAAATCGGCGAACAAGTCCATTTTCTGCCGTGGTTCCTGTATCGTAAGAGAATTCCATCCCATATGCGGCACCTTCAGTCCCGGTGCCTGGATTTTCCGCACCTTGCCCTGAAACAGCCCCAGCCCTTTAACGCCTGGAGACTCCTCACTGCCTTCAAACATGATCTGCAGACCGACACAGATGCCAAGCAGCGGGTAGCCGGATTCAACCATATCCATGAGCACAGGGATCAGGCCAGTGGCCTCAAGATTTTTCATACAGTCACCAAAGGCCCCTACACCTGGCAGTACAATTTTTTGCGCCTGCCGCAGGACGCCCTCTTCATTGGTGACCCGCACATCGGCCCCAAGAGCAAGCAAAGCCTTTTCTACACTGAAAAGATTTCCTACACCATAATCAATGACAGCAATCATCCTTACCCCTCCTATAGAACGCCCTTCGTAGACGGAATTCCTTCTACACGCGGGTCCTTCTCCACAGCAATGCGCAGGGCATGTCCCAGCGCTTTGAAAATCCCCTCGATCTTATGATGAGAATTCCGTCCATAAAGTACACGTACATGCAGAGTAATGCCTGCATGCACAGCAAAAGCACGCAGGAACTCCTCCGTAAGCTCTGTATCATAATCACCGATCATCGGCGCCAGATCGCCGCCATCATAAACAAGGAAGGGACGTCCGCTGATATCAAGCGACACAAAGGCCAGCGCCTCATCCATCGGCAGATAAAAAGTTCCATAACGATGAATGCCGGCTTTATCGCCAAGGGCCTGCCTGACTGCAGTGCCCAAGGCAATGCCGATATCCTCCACGGAATGATGACCATCCACCTCAATATCCCCATCGCAATCCAGCGTGAGATCAAACAATCCATGCGCTGCAAAAAGGGTCAGCATATGATCAAAAAAGCCAATACCCGTATCGACATTGCTTATTCCCTTGCCATCCAGTTCGAGAGAAAGACGTATGGAGGTTTCCGCAGTTTTTCTTTCCACCTGTGCTTCACGCATTTCAACCACGCTCCTCAATAAAATCTTTCATTGCCTTATACCAGGCATCATTTTCCTCACGTGTCCCCATGGAAATGCGCAGACAGTTTTCCAGGCGCGGCGCACTGCCGAAACTTCTAAGGCCAATGCCTGCTGCTTCCATTGCCTCATTGAGCTCGCCCGCACTGGCGTATTTCACCAGAATAAAGTTCGTGGCCGACGGATAGACCGTAAAGCCGGACAGCTTTTTCAGTTCAGTTTCCATGCGCTTGCGCTCAGCTACCATCATCTGGATACGCGGCACATACTCATGACGCATCTGATAAACCGTATCTGCCGTCACCAGCGATAAAACATTCATATGATACGGCATATAGGATTTATCAATCATTTCGACAACCTTCGCATCCGCAAGCATATAGCCTACACGGGCTGCAGCAAGGCCATAGGCCTTGGAGAACGTACGCGCAATAATCATATGCGGATACTTCTTCAACACACTGGCAGCAGATTCGCCATGGAATTCAACATACGCCTCATCCACCAAAAAAGCACAGTCAATATTCTGAGCAATGTACTCAATATCCGACAGGCTCATTACATTGCCGGTCGGATTGTTTGGATTACAGATCACCGCAAGTGATGCTTTGTTTTCCACGACGGCACGTACAAACTTCCCGACATCCAGACGGTAATCCTCCTCGAGATCCACCGGAACGCCAACAGCCTCAGCAGCCTTGGCATAAATCGTATACATGGAAAACGATGGCTGCGGATAGACGATTTTACGGCTGCGTGTGCCGCCAAAGCAATAAAACAGCTTTTCAATGATTTCGCTTGAACCGCTGCCAATGAGCACGTTTTCCTTCTGCAAGGAAAAATTATCTGCGATCTGTTCACGAAGATCATCCAGCTGCTCATTCGGATAACGATTGAACGCAACGCGGGAAAGACGTCCCATTACACGGTCCTCTACCATTGGCGGCAGATTCATATTGCATTCGTTCGCATTGATTTTAATCTTCCAGTCCCGTTCCACTACATCGTAGGACGGCATTTTAGCAAGACCTGTTCTATATTTCAGCATCGATTATTTCCTCCCTCTCAGCCGGATAGCATTCGCATGCGCCTGCAGGCCTTCAGCCTCGGCCAGACGGATGATATCTCCCTGTACCTCATTCAGCGCCGGCTGCGTATACGAAATAATGCTCGTACGCTTCATGAAGGTCTCTACATTCAGCACGGAATAATACCGTGCCGTTCCGCCTGTCGGCAGAACATGATTCGGGCCTGCAAAATAGTCACCCAGCGGCTCAGGTGAATAGGCCCCGAGGAATACTGCTCCGGCATGACGCACATAAGGCAGCAGCTGGAATGGCTGCTCCGTCAGGATTTCCATATGCTCTGGCGCCGAAACATTGGCGAATTCCATCGCCTGCATAATGTCCTCCGCAACGACAATAAGACCATTGCGTTCAAGCGAAGCGCGCGCGATTTCCTGACGCGGCAGCTGCTGCAGCTGCTTTTCCGCTTCAACAGCCACCTTTTGCGCAAGCTCTTCGCTATCCGTAATCACGATACTCGAGGCAAGCATATCATGCTCTGCCTGACTCAGCATATCTGCGGCTGTATAGACAGGATCCGCCGTCTTATCCGCTACAATCAGGATTTCACTCGGACCGGCCAGCATATCAATATCGCAGTGACCGTAAACCGCCTTCTTGGCCAGCGTAACAAAAATATTCCCCGGCCCCGTGATCTTGTCAACACGCGGTATAGTTTCTGTGCCAAACGCCATGGCCGCAATCGCCTGCGCTCCGCCAATCTTGTAAATCTTCGATACACCGGCAGCTTTTGCCGCGACGAGAACATAAGGATTGATTTGTCCATTCTTCGGCGGCACCATCATGATAATTTCCTTCACACCAGCCACTACAGCCGGTACAGCATTCATGATCACCGAAGAAGGATAGGCTGCCGTACCTCCTGGTACATAGATACCGACACGATCCAGAGGGATAATGGACTGCCCGAGAATGGAACCATGTTCCCGATAGGTCATCCAGGAATTCGGCTTCTGTTCCTGATGATAGCGGCGCACATTTTCCGCAGCCCTGCGCAGGGATTCAACAATTGCAGGCGCTGCAGCCTTTTCTGCCGCAGCATACTCCTCTTCGGAAACAAGGAACTGTTCCGGTGTGAAATCCGCACGGTCAATGAGCTTCGTATATTTCATTACGGCCTGGTCTCCATCGCGGCGAACTTCTGAAACAATGCGTTCTACGACTTCCGCTGCTGTGAGGTCCGCGCCAAAAAGCTTCTTATTGGCCTCACGGATTTTGGGATTCAGTTCAACCTCATCAAAAGCTGCCTTTGTCAGCAGTTTCTCTATTTTTTCTGCACCCAGTTCTTTTGCCTTAACAATCTTCATTTTGCAGCCCCGCTTTCCAGGATAACCCGTAAATCCTCAACCATCTGATGGATGCGCTCGAACTTCATGCGGAAGCTCACGCGGTTGGCAATAAGCCGTGCCGTGGCATCCATGATATACGCAATTTCCTCCAGATTATTTTCTTTCAATGTCGTGCCCGTCTCTACGATATCCACAATACTCTCTGAGAGACCTACAATCGGACCAAGCTCAATCGAACCATTCAGCTTGATGTACTCCATTTGCATGCCCTTGCTGTTGAAATATTTTTCAGCAATATGCGGGAATTTCGTAGCAACGCGCGTATGTGCATAGTCGGTAAGTTTATCCCTTTTCTCTGTTTTATGTACAGCCATCATGAGATGGCAGCGTCCAAAACCAAGATCCAAAAGCTCATATACATCCTTGCCGGATTCCATCAGCACATCCTTGCCAATGATGCCAATATCTGCAGCACCATATTCCACATAAGTCGGAACATCTGCTGTTTTCGTAATGATGAACTTGATTTTCTTTTCTTCATTTACAATGACCAGCTTACGGGACTTTTCAGACAGCCCTTCTGCCGTATAACCGATCTTGGCAAAAAGCTCTGCCGAAAGAGAAAATAATTTCCCCTTTGGTAAAGCAATCGTCAGATAATCCATGCTTTTTGATTCCATCTATGCCCCTCCTCGAGGTGTACTTTAGTTATTTAAAGTAATAATATGATAATATGTTAACACAGTATAATCCATGCGTCAAGTAAAAATCAGCGCATCCTGTATTCCCTAATTCAACTCATCTGCCCGGCGCAAGAGCAAAAGCTCTGGTGGATCTGTATCTTTGGGCGCATGATGATGTTCCCGGACAATACAAGCTTCAGCAAACAGGCCGCAATCACTGAGCTCAGCCGCACCAAGCTCAGCATGCTGATAATAGATATAAAGGACATGGCACAGGAAGCCGCCTCTGCCTGAAGCTCCGCGCTCAGCCAAGCGCATCGAGAACGAAAAAAAGAACTTGTGCATAAGCACAGCAAAAACTTTGCCGGCGATTCCCATATCGCCTTTTTTACGGCCAATATCATGCAGCAAAGCACAGCGTGTAAGCAGGCGTTCATCTGCTGCTCCGGCGTCCTTTGCCCAAAGTGCTTGTGCTGTATAAGCAGTCTGTAATGCATGATATTGATCAGCCAGAAGCATTCTGCAAAACAAGCTCTGCTCCTGTTCTGATAGAAACTCCTGCAAAAACCGTTCGTCCTCCGCTGAGACACTGGCAAAAATCGCCCGCAAGAACTGTCGTACACGCTGCATCATGCGAGATAAATAAGCCTGCTGTACCCCTTATCCTGCTGATAGCGCACAGCCTCTTCCTTGCTCTGCGCCTGCAGCGCAAGCTCAGCTACCTTGCCCTGTACGCGCAGCTCATTCACCTGAGCAATCGCTTCTTTGATTTTCCCGCTCTCATAGGCAACATACAAATCTTTCTCAATGCGTGGTTTCTGCAGACCCTGACGCTCCAGTGCAAGCAGGATGCGTTCTATCCCAAGCGCAAAACCAGTTGCCGGACATGCTGTGCCAAAATCCGAAAGCATGTGGTCATACCGTCCGCCGCCGCAAAGCGGGAATCCAAGCCCCGGTGTATAAGCCTCGAATACCATCCCGGTATAATAATTGAAGTCACGGATTACGCCGAGATCGAAGCTTACATATTCTGCTGCGCCATATGCCTCAAGCAGATGATAGATTTCAAAGAGATTATCCAGTGCACGGCGGCTTTGCTCATTCAATGCAATATCATACGCCTTTTTCAGCAAATCTTCCTTGCCGTGCAGCAAAGGCAGTTTCTTCAGGATGTCCTTTGCGTTCTTTGAAAGTTCCGTGTCATCCACAACAGCTTCCAGACCAACCAGGTCATGTTTTTCCATGGCAGATTTGATCTGTTCCTGCTGCTCTGCGCTAAGACGTACCTGCTGCATGATGCCATTGATGAACTCGACCTGACCAAGACAGACCTGAAAATCCTTTAAGCCTGCTTTTTTCATTCCTTCGACAGCCAGGGCAATGACCTCAGCATCAGATGCTGCACTGCTGCTGCCAATAAGCTCAACACCAGCCTGATAGAACTCACACTGCCTTCCGGTCTGTGTCTGCTCATAACGGAATACGCTGCTGATGTAGGAAAGTTTCAGCGGCATTACCGCATCCTGCAGGCGGCTTGCTACTACGCGCGCAATCGGCGTCGTCATCTCATGGCGCAAGGCCAGCGTGCGATTGTTCTTGTCAAAAAACTTGAACATATGCGGTTCAAGCGCACTGCCATTCCCCATCGTAAGCGTGTCCAGATACTCAATGGTAGGCGTGACGACTTCCTCATAGCCCCATCGGGTAAAAAGCCCGGCCAAAGCAGCTTCAATCGCCCGCTTCTCCGCAGCTTCACTTGGCAAAAAGTCTCTTGTTCCATAAGGTATTTCTAAAATAAGTTCATGATTTTGCATTGATTATTCCCCTTTGTCCTGTTTTTTCTCAGCACGATCCCTTGCCTGCAGGCGCTCCAGGATCGTCTTATAGCCATCAGCGCCATAATTCAGGCAGCGCTTCACCCTGCTGATTGTCGCTGTACTTGCACCTGTGCGGTCGACGATATCGTCGTAGGTATGGCCGCCGCTGAGCATACGTGCCACCTCAAGGCGTTGTGACAATGCCTTGAGTTCACTGATGGTGCAGATATCTTCAAAAAACTGATAACACTCTTCGGTATTTTGCAAGAGCAGCACAGCTTCACACAATTGATCATTCAGGTCATCCTTCAATTTCGGATTTACCATGTTTTATCACCCATTTCAAATATTTTCTTTCTTTATCCCTTTACCTTGTGAAAATGTATTTTCATTATAGCACAGAAT
>CAZTAP010000149.1:0-6406 GCA_964611665.1 uncultured Selenomonadaceae bacterium
ATTTTGATTCTGGTAGAGACGGGGCAGCGCATCCTGGGAATTTTTGCAGACCGGCTCATCGGGGTGCAGGAGATTGTCGTAAAGCCTGTACCGCAGTATATTCAGCAGGTTTCTCATACGAGCGGCATTACCGGCTGCACGCTTTTGGGAGATGGCAGCATCAGCCTGATTCTCGATGCACAGGGACTGGGCAAGGCAATTTATTCATGAAGCAGGGGTGAAGGGAAATGTCAGAGGAAGAAAGACAGGCGCTGGAGGATGAGGAGGATACACAGAAGGATAAGTACCTGACGTTTTTGCTGGAGCAGGAAACTTATGGAATCGATATCCGTGTCGTCATTGAAATCATCGGTATCCAGGCCATTACGGGAGTTCCGGAGGTGCCGGAATACGTACGCGGCATCATCAATCTGCGCGGCAAGATCATCCCGGTGGTTGATATGCGTTTGCGTTTCAAAAAGGAATTTCGTGCCTATAATGATCGGACTTGTATCGTGGTCATTGAGGCTGAAGGGGTGTTGATCGGGCTGATCGTTGATGGTGTCTCCGAAGTGCTGGATATCCCGGAAGGGAATGTTGTGCCGCCGCCTAAGCTCAAGGCCTCACAAAACAGGTATATCCGCGGCATAGGAAAAACGGGTGAAATGGTGACCTTGCTGCTGGACTGGGCAAAGCTGTTTTCCGAGCAGGATGAGAAACTGCTTGGAAAGATGACAGAAGAGGCCTGAGAAGGCCTGTGTAATGTACAGAAAGATGGCGTGAGCGATTTTATGAGGATGATGGAGGGGTTTGTTCATGGGACTTTTTCAGAATGTTAAAATCAGGACAAAGCTGGTTACGCTGGTTGCTGCACTGGGCATATTGCTGTTGGGGATAACAGGAATTTTGGTTTATCAGTTGAAAAGTGCAGAAGAGGGATTCCAGGTCATTTATCGTGATGATGCGAGTGCCGCAAGCATCAATGCAGAGCTGGGGATGCATTTCAATAACGCACGGGCAGTTTTTTTGCGCGGCCTTATGGAGGAAGAGCCGATTGCGCGGCAGCAGTCCTTTATCCGTATGAAGGAGCTTGATGCTTCCGTGGATGCTGACTTTGCGGTTCTCGAACCAAAGGGAGTAACGCCTGAGGGCAAGGCTGCCATTCAGAAGCTGAAGGACGAGATCAATAGCTACCGCAGCCTGCGTACTCAGGTCATGCAGCTTTCTCAGTCGGGGACAGTTGACTGGAGTTCGTTTCAGCAGGCCCAGCAGGCCGGCAAGGATGTGAGTGCACATCTGGAAACAATCTTTGCTTTGGCGAACAGCAGCAGCGACAAGAATATTGCGGCGCTCGTCAGCCGGATCGATACGCTGGTCCTGCAGATTATCGTTATTTCACTGATCATTGTGGCGTTTGCCATGACTGCAGGAATCCTGCTGGCCATCCGCATTGTACGCCGGCTGGAGTGCCTGAATGATTCTGCCAGGGAAATTGCCGGTGGGAATCTTTCGCATGAAATCCAGAGTACGGGCCATGATGAGATCGGGCAGCTGTCCGGGAGCTTTGAGAATATGCGCAGAACGATGCATGAGGCTATGGGTGAAATCCATACAGCAGCGGATCAGGTGGCTGCCGGAGCCAAAAATGTATCGGATGCGAGCGTAGCGCTTTCTCAGGGAGCAGCAGAGCAGGCTTCTTCCGTAGAGGAACTTTCTTCTTCGATTGCTGAGATTTCTTCGCAGACGAAGAGCAATGCTGAAAATGCGAATAGGGCGGATGGAATTACGCTGCAGACGCGTCAGCATGCACAGGTCGGAGATGAGGATATGCAGGAGATGCTTGCGGCGATGGAGGAAATCAATTCTTCCTCGGCCAGCATATCCAAGATCATCAAGGTCATTGATGAGATTGCTTTCCAGACGAATATCCTTGCACTGAATGCGGCTGTGGAAGCAGCCCGTGCCGGACAGCATGGCAAAGGGTTTGCCGTAGTAGCCGAGGAAGTCAGGAACCTTGCTGCGCGCAGCGCGAAGGCCGCGAAGGAAACTACGGATATGATTGAAAGCTCGATTACCAAGGTGAATGATGGCCGGGAAATTGCGCATAAGACAGCGGATGCCCTGCGGCTTATCGTAACAAATGTTGCAGAAGTGGCTGATCTTGTCGGCTCGATCGCCAAAGCTTCGAATGAACAGAATCTTGCACTGGAGCAGATAAATCAGGGCGTGCTGCAGGTATCGCAGGTCGTGCAGTCCAATTCGGCAACTTCGGAGGAGTCAGCTGCTGCAAGTGAGCAGCTGAGTGCGCAGGCGGACCGCCTGAAGGCCACTGCCGGCAGGTTCCAGCTGGGCAGTCTGCCGGCAGCCTATGTGCCGCCGGTGGTGAACAAGCCGGATTTTCCGGCAGGAAAATCATCCATCAAAAAGCCTAAGCGTATCGCACTCACCGAGGAAGAGGGCTTCGGCAAGTATTGAAGCAGACGGGTCAGTGAGGGGGCGGATGAATGAAGGATAGAGTATTTCAGGAATATGCAGCGTATATTGCGCAGAACTTTGGCATTCAGCTGCCCAGGGAAAAAAAGGCTTTGCTGGAATCCAGGCTGTACAGGCTTTTGTCTGCGGAGCAGAGTCCGATATTCCGGGATGAGAGCACATTCCTGGAATATCTGCATCAGGATAATACCGGAAAAGCCCGTTCGCTGCTTGCAGATGCGATTACGACCAATCATACATTTTTCATGCGGGAAAGCGATCATTTTGCTTATTTTGCGGAAAAGGTCCTGCCGTACTGGGAAACAAGGATAACCGATGGTGATCTTCGTACCTGGTGTGCAGCCTGTTCGAGTGGGGAAGAGGCGTATACCCTCGCGATGATCCTGCAGGATTATTTTTCGTCCAGAGGACCGCGCTGGGAGACGACGCTGCTTGCAACGGACCTATCCGAGGAAATCCTGGCTGCGGCCCGTGAGGGCATTTATGTGCGGGAGACCGTGCAGTGCATGCCGCCGCAATGGCAGAGCGGATATTTTCAGGTGGATGGTCCGGGCTGCGTGCGGGTAAAAGAGGCTCTGCGCCGCAAGGTGCTTTTCCGCCGGTTCAATCTCATGCAGCCGGTATTTCCCTTCCGGCGCCGTTTTCATACGATTTTTTGCCGGAATGTCATGATTTATTTTGATGGGCCGACGCGCAGGCTGCTGGCCAGGAAATTCTATGATTTTTTGGAACCCGGGGGGTTCTTGTTCATTGGGCATTCTGAGGTCATCGACCGTCAGGCAGCGCCCTTTGCGTATGTGATGCCATCTGTTTATCAAAAAAATGAGGGGAGATGAGAAACATGTCCGGACTGCGTGTGCTGCTCGTCGATGATTCCCTGCTTTTCCGGGAGATGCTTGCAGGGGAACTCCTGCATTATCTGCCGGAGGGAAGCCAGATAGAAAAGGCAGCAGATCCCTTTGAGGCCAGAGACAGGATTTTTGTCTTTTCTCCCCATGTAATGCTGCTTGATATCGAAATGCCGAAAATGGATGGAATTGAATTCCTGCGCCGCCTGCTGATGCAATATCGTCAGCCGACCATCATGATCAGCGGAACGCCGGAGTATCAGCAGCTTGCACTGGAAGCAGGGGCAGTCGGGTTTGTGGTCAAACCGCGCGGGAATATTTTGCAGGCTGGTCCCGTGTTTTTCGCACAGCTGGCGGAAAAAATCTGTGCTGCGGCGCAGGCGGGCAGCAATGTGCATCAGACAGCGCGCATGCATAAAAGCCTCATCGCAATCGGGGCATCGACCGGAGGTACGGAGGCGCTGGCGGCGGTATTGAAGTCGCTCCGACCGCCTATGCCAGGTATTGTCGTGGTACAGCATATTCCGCCGATGTTTTCTCGCCTGTTTGCAGAACGGCTGGATGCAGAATGTCAGCTGAAGGTCAAGGAAGCGGCCAATCAGGATATGATACGGCCGAATCACGTCTATATCGCTCCGGGGGATCAGCATGTGAGGATTCGTGGCTCACTCGAGCTCATGCGTCTGGAATGTGCAGCCGGAGAACGCGTCAATGGGCATTGTCCTTCGGTTGATGTGATGTTTTTCTCGGCAGCGCAGATTGCAGGAGCTGCTGCGCTTGGTGTCATTCTCACGGGCATGGGGGCAGATGGTGCAAAGGGTCTGCTTGCTATGCGGCAGGCCGGGGCGGAGACCATCGGACAGGATGAACGCAGCTGCGTTGTCTATGGTATGCCGCGTGCTGCCTGGGAGCTTGGGGCCGTGGAGCGGCAGCTGCCGCTTACGATGATTGCAGGAGCAATTACTTCGCTGGTAAATCGATAGGGGTGGTAGGATAATGCGGGATCTCTTGAAGAAAGCGAACCGGTCAGCCTTGCGGAGCGTGCTGGACGACATCGGTGACGGAATTATTCTTACGGATCCGGAAGAGCGTGTGCTTTATATCAATGAAGCGGCAATGGGGCTTTTGCATTGCAAAGAACTGGAGCTTGGACAGGTAAGTTTCGCTGATCTTTGTCCTTTGCAGGACATCTCCACCGGACAGAGAATTCCGAGTCCGGTAAAGCAATGTATGCAGAAACAGAAGGTGATTGGCCTGCAGCGTGATGCAGGCGTGTCTGCTCCGGATGGTACAGCGGTCTACTTGTCTGCTACGTGTTCTCCTATGCATATCCGTGAAGGCAAGGCGCAGGGCTGCAGCGTAATCCTGCGCGATGTCACGCATATGCGCCATCTGGAAATCAAGGTGGAGGAGGACCGCCAATATATGCGTGCAATCTTCTCGGCTGCTACGGTTGGGCTTTGCATCCTGGATGAGAAGGGAGCCATCATCGAGCTGAATAATTCGGCTGAGCGCATCATGCGGATCAGCCGTGAGCGCGCTCTTGGGCAGCAGTTTGGTGATGCCTTCCATTGCGAAAACAGCCTGATGGCGGGGTGCGGACATGGAGCGCACTGCCCTGTATGCCCTGTGCGTCATAATATCGAAGAGGCCATTCGCCATGACCGTTATACCAACAAATTCAACGTGGCCATGCGGCGCATTTCTTCGGATAAGGATTTTTGGCTCAGTGTTTTTGTTTCGGAAACCTGGGCAGATAATGAAAAAAATATCATCTTATCGCTCATTGATATTTCTGCACGCAAGCGCCATGAGCAGGAGCTCGAAAAAGCCCGCGCAGAGGCGGAAGCAGCGAGCAAGGCCAAAGGGCAGTTCCTGGCGAATATGAGTCATGAGATACGCACGCCAATCAATGGCATGGTTGGCATGGTTGAGCTTACCCTGCAGACGGAGCTTACGCCGGAGCAGCGTGAGAACCTGCAAAGTGCCAGAGAATGTTCAACGTATCTTCTGCGCATGATCAACGATATCCTGGATTTTTCAAAATTGGAAAGCAAGGCGCTGCAATTAGAGGAAATTCGCTGTGATTTCGCGAAACTTTTATATGAGGTATTTCTTGTGCATGAGAAAACTGCTCATGGAAAAGGACTTTTTTGGAAAACAGAGCTGGCTGATGATCTGCCACGGTTTATCCGTGTGGATTCCTTGCGGCTCAGGCAGGTCCTGCATAACCTTTTGAATAATGCGTTGAAATTCACGCTGCAAGGTGGTATTTCTGTACATGTAGCATGCGGTATGCGGGGAGATAGGCCATCGCTTGAATTTGAGATCCAGGATACTGGAATCGGGATGCTGCCGGATGATTTGAAAAAACTTTTCAAGGCGTTCAGTCAGGTGGATGGTTCGACGACGCGGCGCTTTGGCGGTACAGGACTTGGCCTCATGATTGTCAAGGAACTGCTGGAAGCAATGGGCGGAGGGATACAGGTTGCCTCTGAACAAGGGCAGGGAAGTACATTCTTTTTCTGGCTGCCCTGTCAGGCAGAGACTGGCGCAGATGAGGAAATCATGGACAAAACAGTCTATGTCCGTCCAACGGATGGAACGGAAGCGGAACTTACTCCGGAGGATACGGAAGATATTGCGGAGCTGCTGCAGTATTGCAGTGAAAAATTGAGTGAGTGAGGAGATGGTCGTCATGAAGATCTTGATCGCGGAAGATGACCGGGTCAGTCGTACATTTATGGAAAAATTTATGTCAGCCTATGGGCAGTGCGATATTGCAGTAGATGGAATGGAAGCCATCGATTTGTTCATGGAAGCGTTGAAGCGGAGGGAGCCTTATGATCTGGCCTGTCTTGATATCATGATGCCGAAGGTGGATGGCATCAAAGTCTTGAAGGTTATCCGTACGATGGAAAAGCAGCAGGGCATCGTACCAGCCAGGCGCACGCGTGTGCTCATGACGACAGCACTGGCTGATGTTGCTTATATTGACAAGGCTTTTGCGCTCGGTGCGGATGGCTATGCGGCCAAGCCGATCGATACGGAAAAAATGGCAGAGGTATTTGAAAATCTGGGATTGG
>CAZTAP010000150.1:0-6308 GCA_964611665.1 uncultured Selenomonadaceae bacterium
GAAGAATGTCAAAACACGCGTGCAGGCTTATCAGAAAGTGCATGGTGGGAAATAAGAGAAAAAGAATAAGGCAAAATGTTGGAAGATTATGCAGGCAAAATTTTACTCGTCGGTATTCGCTATGATAAGATAACAAAAAAGCATAGCTGTAAAATTGAACAATGGGAAATCGAGTAGGAGAAATTTCTAAGAGAACAGTCAGAGGAAAGGAATAAGATGACGAAAACAAAAGAAATCCATCCGTATGCGTTTTATCTATTTATGTCCGTGACACAGCCGGCTATGCGGGCCTGGGTGACAAAGACCTATCGCAGGAACCGGTCTGCCTGCGACGGGATGAGCGGAAAATCTGTGGACAAACAGGCTAAAACTTTCTTTCGGAGCAGGAATCCACGGCTTTACTGTGAGCTGATGAAGGCCGTAAAGGTGGCGGAATTTGTTGGACCGGAGGATTTTTGCAAGCGCCTGATGCAAAGCTATCCTGAATATAATCAGGTGAAGAAAGTCAGCTCTTTTGCGGAATTTATGAAGAAAACACGTCAGAACTCCATACTGGAGGCTAATGTAGCCAAGCTTTTGCTTTATCGTTACGTGCGGGAAAAGGAACTGGATCTGCCGCCTTATAGTGAAGATGATTTGGCGGATCTGGAGGGTAAGAACAGACTGGCGGATGTGGCGATCTGTACGGCCAGTCTCAAGGGATTTCTTGCGCCGCAGCCGAGAAAGCTGCCAAAATTGAAAGGTGGTATAGCAAAGCTCATCCGTGCCCTTTCACAGGCTTGTTACAATGATTCCTATGAGGATACTGCATTTGACAGTCCCTGCCAGGCTCCTTCGGCTATGCTGGAACTGGTAGCAGATTATCTGAATATAACAGGGCAGGATTTTCTGAACAGCAAGCCCAGCCTCAAGGAACTGGAAACCTATGCGGTGGATATCCTATGTGATTGGGCATACGACCATGATATTGATCCTGCGGACCCTGAAGAATGGCAGCGCGTTTTTGGTCCAGGGGCTGATGGGGATATCCATCAAGAAGAGGACATCGAAGAGGCAGTTAAAAAGAGTACGGGCGAAGTTTTTCCTGGAATGAGGCTGTTTGAGGATGAAAAATCGGAGGATGGTGAAGAAAAGGATGAACTGTTCGAGGATATGCTGCAAACGCTTTCGGAGCAGCTGGGGCTGGCGATCCTTTTCTGGAAACTGGGCAAACTTTACGATGATGCGCGTGACTGTGCGATGGATTTGGCGGATGAAAACTCGGACTTGAAGCGCAAGCTGCTGAGCGCTGCTGATACTGAATCTGCCCGGCCGACCCTGGATGAGGCTTGCTGTCAGAAAATGCTGAAGGAAAAACAGGAACAACTGAACCAAATGCAGATCCGGATGGACAAGCTGGTGCTGTCGAACCAAAAACAGGCAGAGGAACTCGAAGCGTATAAGCATCTTTTACGGGGCTGGGATGACAGTCATACAGCCGAACCGGAAGGAGAGCCAGAGCCTGTCAGTCGCGAATTTCCGAAAGGAACCATCCTGGTCGGTGGACATCCACGCTGGCAAAAGTTCTTTGCACAGGGACATAAAGAGGTGAAAATTCTGGATGGCAGCACTGCCAGTATTCACGTTGAGAGCATCTCTGCCGCGACACCACTGGTCCTGGTGAATACCACCCATATGTGCCATGGAGCCTATCAGAAACTGCAGAACGTTTTGCAAAGGACAGGCGTGATGTGGGAATTCATCTATCCCAGATATCGGGGCAGCGGCAGGGAAAGAGTGGAAAAATGATCGCTGAGAGGGGTGCTGCTGGTAGGACAATCTTTATGTGGTAAGAGCTTGTGCACCAAATATGTTCTATAAAATGTAAAAAAGCAGTACATATTCGTTCTAAAAAGTGTATAATATAGACGAATTATCGTTCCAAAAACGCAGTTAAAGGGGGATGGCAATGGAACGGGTACTGATGAAGGAATTGATTGCCTGGAAGGAATCGCCACGACGGAAGCCGTTAGTTCTTATGGGGGCGCGTCAGGTAGGGAAGACCTGGCTGATGAAAACGTTTGGACAACGCTGCTATGCTAAGACGGCCTATATCAATTTCGATCATAATGAGCGTATGCAGCGTGTTTTTGCGCAGGACTTTGATATCGACCGCCTTCTTATGGCGCTCAATGCTGAGACGGGGATATCCATTACGTCAGGGGATACGCTGATTATTCTGGATGAAGTGCAGGAGGCGCCATTGGCCCTTTCGTCGTTGAAATATTTTTGTGAGAATGCACCGGGATATCATGTAATCGCGGCGGGGTCGTTGCTGGGGGTGGCAATCCATCAGGGAATCTCTTTTCCGGTAGGAAAAATCCATACGATGAGGCTTTATCCGCTTTCGTTCTCGGAATTCCTGCGGGCTATGGGAGAGGAAAACCTGGCCGGACTACTGGACCAAGGGGCGATGGATATGCTGGACATGTTCAGGGACCGCTTTATCACCTGGCTGAAAAATTATTATTTCGTAGGCGGGATGCCGGAGTCTGTTGAGGCATTTGCGGCAGCGAAAGATTACCAGGAAGTGCGGCGCATCCAGCAGGATCTGGTTACGCTTTACGAGGCAGATTTCGGCAAGCACATTGACAGCCGCGAATTGCCGCGCGTGCGCATGGTCTGGAATTCCATCCCGGCACAGTTGGCAAAAGAGAACAAGAAGTTCTTCTTTGGGCAGGTGAAGAAAGGGGCGAGGTCAAAGGATCTGGAACTGGCAATCCAATGGCTGCTGGATTGCGGACTGATCACCCGGGTAAACCGCGTGACGAAACCAGCGGTACCGTTGAAGGCCTATCAGGAGGATAATGCGTATAAATTGTTCTTCCTCGATGTTGGCCTCCTGGGGGCAATCAGTGAGCTGGATGCGCGGTCATTGCTGGAGGGGAATCGTGTATTCATTGAATTCAAAGGGGCGCTTACGGAGCAGTATGTCTGCCAGCAGCTCTTGGCAGAGACGAGCTATACACCGTATTATTTCTCCTCGGACAGCAATAAGTATGAGATCGACTTCATGATCCAGCGGGGGGCGGATGTCATTCCACTGGAGGTAAAAGCAGAGCAGAATGTGCATGCCAAGAGCTTGCGCGCGTATTACGACAAATATCATCCGGCCAAGGCCTTGCGTCTTTCCATGAATGATTACCGCGAGCAGGACTGGGTGACGAACTGGCCGTTGTTTGCTATTCGTTGTTTGCGAGGAAAATGAAATCAATCCGTATAAATATCGATAAATAAAATACAAAGCGCAGCCTATATTATACCCTTGCGTGTACAATATAGGCTGCGCTTTTTTTCCTTGCCCCGGCAGGATGAAAAGATTCAGGACGAGGGGGTGATTGCAGCGATGAGTGCTGCCAGGGCGGCAGGCACGATGGTCATAAGCATGGCTGCATCCAGTCCAATCTGGTCGGCTATGGCTCCGGAGATAGCGACACCAACGCTGCCCAGAGCGAAAGAAAGGCCCATCATCATGCTGGCTGCCACACCTTCATGCTGCGGCAGCAGGCGCTGCGCCCAGATGATGGAGCTTGGCTGGGCACCCATCAGGCAGGCTGCAATCAGGAACAAAGCAATCAGTGTCAGGATATTCAGCTCACCGGACAAGTAAAAGACAGCCGTCGGTATCGCGGCAAAAGAAAGCATCGAGACGGCTGTAGGTTTATGGCCAAAACGATCTCCCAGCCAGCCTCCGGCCAGGCTGCCTGCTACGGAGCCTGCCAGGAAAAAGGACAGCAGACTGCCGGCCATGAGCGCGGATACGCCATGGCCCATCAGGAACAGGGGCAGGAACGCAGCGGCTGTCATCTGGGTCCAGGAACGCAGCGCCATGGCGACATTCAGCAGCAGGATACTGCGGTTGCTTTTGAGCAGACGGCTCATCCAGGCTGCTTTGTTGGTGTGCTGAGGTGCATCTGCGTCAGGCAGTTTCTGTCCCTTTCTGGTATCGAGGTGCTGCAGGCCGTTGTGCCAGTACAGGAAACTCAGCAGCAAAGCCGGCAGGACCAGGACAGGCAGACTTTCCAGCGGGAAGGCATTGATGAACCATACGACAGCCAGCGGGGCAGCGGCAAAGCCAAAATTTCCGCCGGTCAGGTAATACGACATCTTCTGCCCAAGTTTGCCGTCACTTGCGGCGCGGGTCACCAGCGTGGAGCCAAGCGGATGGAACGCAGCCACTGCCAGTCCATTCAGAATGACAATCAGGAACAACAGCGGCTGTGAATTCGCCCAGCCTATGCCGCAGATGGCCAGTGCCCCAAGGGGAATGACCCATAGCAAAAGAGAACTGAGATTATATTTGTCCTGCCAGCAGCCAAAGGCAAGCTGCAGGACATTTGAAGCAATGGACATAGCCAGTACCAGCATACCGCTCGTGGTGAGAGACATATCGAGCCGTTCCATGAGCATTGGCAGCAGGACAGGAACGAAATTCGTATAGAAATCCGTCAACATATGCCCGCAGGCCAGTAAAACTACTAATTTCAAAGATGTGTTCAAAAAATCTTCCCCTAACGATTTGGTAATTAGGCAGAGAACTGTTCCTTTACCTTGCGGCTGATCCGATTCGGAACAGGTACTGCAGGCATAATATTGCCGCCTTTCCTGCTATATTATATTACTGTTGATTTACAACGTAAAGCAAAACAAGGCATGTATAACGTTATGACGAGATAGCCAAATGCCATACAGGCCTATTTCGTTTTTCATTGCAAGGATTATACCTATAAACGATGAGGATGCTGTTCGGAGTTTGGGAGTGCTATCTTTCTCTTGCTTTCTCTTTCTTTCTCACATATAATGAGAAAGAAAGAGAAAGCTGAGGTGTGCTGAGATGACAATGAATGCTGAGAATATCGATGTGGAATATAAAAGGCTGTATATCAAAGATCTGCGAAAGGATATTGTAGCATTTGCCAATACAGAAGGAGGCAAGCTCTATCTGGGGATCGGTGATGATGGAGAGGTCATTGGGACAGATGATCCGGACGATGTTATGCTGCGCATAGCAGGGAGCCTGAAGGACAGCATTGCCCCGGATATTATGCCTTTTGTGCAGATTCGAGCTGAATCTATGCAGAATAAGATTGTGATCGTTGTTGAGACGGCGGTTGGCTCAGCTCGTCCTTATTACCTGCGCGAAAAAGGCTTGAAACCATCTGGCGTGTATGTAAGGCGAGGAAGTGCATCTCAGCCATTGAGCGAAGACGGTATTCGTGCAATGATTGTTCAGGCTTATGGCGAATCCTATGAGGAATGCCGAAGTTTGAATCAAGACTTGACTTTTCGCGTATTTGAACGGGAAATGAAGGAGAGCCATCTGGATTATGGGGAAGTGCAGCTTCGTACGCTGAAAATGATTGGCGAGGATGGCCTGTATACCAATTTGGCCTTGCTGTTATCGGATCAGTGTGAACACACATTGAAAATAGCCGTTTTTCAAGGAAAGGATGATGCGGTATTCCGCGACCGTCGCGATTATAGCGGTTCTCTGCTCGCACAGCTTCAGGAAAGCTATGCATTCCTCGATAAGACGGTGCCAGTCAATGCGACAATCGGTGGGCTGCGCCGGGAAGATAAACGGGACTACCCTTTGCCAGCTGTACGTGAAGCACTGCTGAATGCGATCGTTCATCGTGACTATAGTTTTACAGGAAGTACGCTGATTAATATCTATGAGGATCGGATTGAGTTTGTTTCCCTTGGCGGACTGGTGCAGGGGCTTTCGATGGAGGCTGTGCTGATGGGCGTTTCGCAGTCCAGAAATCCGCAGCTGGCCAATGTATTCTATCGCTTGCAATTGGTTGAAAGCTATGGGACAGGAATCAAGCGTATCAAGGCATTGTATCAGGGAAATCCGCTGCAGCCTGTGTTCGAGTCGGCACCGGGCGCATTCAAGACAACGTTGTACAATTTGAATCTGTCTGGTGCCTTGTCGATGATAACGAGGGGTTCTATGGGGGGGAAAGAGAAGGAAAAGATTTATGATTTGGCTTTATACCAAGGGAAAATAACCCGCCGAGACGTAGAGAAATTGCTATCCATCGGCTCGACGAAAGCGTATGCGCTTTTATTGCAGCTTTGTAATGAGGGGGTATTGAGAGTGAATAAGGCGGGGAGGAATACGTATTATTTTCTTGAGTGAGATGTAGCGTGGCAATACGTTCGCTGTCTATCAATACAAAAAGAGGCTTCGGAATTTCTTCCGAAGCCTCTGCTTTTTCAAATGGCGGAGTGGAGAGGATTCGAACCTCCGCACCAGTTACCCA
>CAZTAP010000151.1:0-6288 GCA_964611665.1 uncultured Selenomonadaceae bacterium
GCATCCGTAGCGCTCAGCACCGCATTGACCCGTACCGCGGAAATTGCGTGCGCATCCGTAAGCAGCGTGCGGAATTTCGCGGTGGTGAATTTGTCCCGCCAGGTCATCGCATAGCTTGTATAAAGCCGCTGCAGCTTTTCCTTGTCGCCGCCCGCCAGATCCGTAAGACAGGACAGCGCCCCAAGATCTGCGGTATCTTCCAGCAATGTACGCCGTCCATTCTCCCAGCTGCCATCCGGGAAACGATATCTGGTATAGAAATATGCGATGGCATTCTGCCGTTTCGCATAAGCCTGACGATCCCGCAATGTCCACCAGTTCCGTATGCGCCCCAGCTCATCATACTGTGCACCGCTGCTGTCAAACGAGTGCGTGATCTCATGCGCGATGAGCATGCCGATGCCGCCCAGGTTCTGCATAGGGTCTGCCTGCTTATCATAAAGCGGTGCCTGCAGGATTCCCGCAGGGAAATTGATGCTGTTGTCCGCCGCATAATAAAACGCATTGACCGTCTGCGGCACGATTCCCCGCCAGAGGTTGCGATCCACCGGCCTGCCGATGGATGCAGCCGCGGCCTGGCAGCGATGCCGCTCCAGTAAAAGCACGTTATCGATCAGCGTACCCCCTTCTGCCGGAGAAAGCACCGTATCCGTATCCAGATAGTCCGGCCATTCAGCCGGATAGCCAATATTCAGCCGCATGGTATCGAGCTTGAGCACAGCCTTCTGTATCGTAGACTTGCTCAGCCAGTCAATATTCTGCAGCTTCAGGCGATATGCAGCAATGATCTGCTTTGCATAATTCTCAACATCCACGCAATCATCACGATGGAAATACAGCTGCGCATATTGCCGGCCATAGGTCTCCTCCAGCAGCTTCTCGCAGAGATCAAGATTCTCACGTTCCGGGCTCTTCGCCTCGGCAGCACCGCTCATTTTCTGGTTATAGCGCTCCGTGATCCCGGCATAGGAAGCATCCAGACAGGCGCTGTGTTCACTGAGGAGTCTGAACACCGCATATTCTTTGAACAACGAAAGCTTCTGCGGCGTAAGCAGCTGGTTTACCCTGCGGATTGCTGCCGGATCACTGATATACCAGCCCTTCACACCATCTTCCGGCGCAATGCCGCCTGCCTGCAGCATTTTCTTTGCATCCACGGCACGATAAATCCGCTGCAGCTCAGACAGGCTCAGCGGATGGATTGCCTCGGCCGTGTTATAAAGCTGGCCTGCCGGTAAAGAGTGCTTCGCCAGATCCTGCTGCAGCGCAAAAATCTCCTGTGCTTCATGCTCTGCCATTTCCGGCGAACGCCCATAAAGCTCGAGAATGCCGCGGATATAGTCCTGATAATAGCCATGATAAGTTTCGTTGGCAGAATCCACAAGAAAGCTCTGCCGCAGACCCGTATCCGGAGGGTTGAGCCAAACCACCCGCACGGCATTGTCATAAGGATCATTGTCTACCGTATAACTGCCGAGCAGCCCGGAAGTGCCAAGGTCATGGGATAGTCTCGCCATCTCATCGGCATATTCCTGAACCGTCTGCACGTTTTCAATGCGCTGCAAAGGCTCAGCAAGCTTACCAAGGCCGGCCTGCCTGCGTCCGGCCTCATCCTGGATACAGGCATAAAGTGCAGCAATATTTTTCTCATCATGATTCGCTTTGCCTGCCTGAAGTTTTTGCTGCGCATTTGTCGTGATGGCCCGCAAACGCATTCTCACCTGCTGATCCAGGCCGGAAAACCCGTCAACACGTCCGGCATCCTCCGGAATTGGTGTATTCTTCAGCCAGTCGTAATTCACATGCAGATAAAAATCATCCTGTGCCCGTGGTGCTTCAGGCAATCCTTCAACATCCAGCTGTACAGAAACATCCTTTGCCTGCACATCCACGGAAAAAAGAAAAAGAAAAACGAGCATATACAGCCCGCCGAAAAACCGCTTCTGCATCCTGCCTTTCCCCCTTTGAACATTGATTTATCCTACTAAAGATTGTTCAAGATTTCCCCTGAAATTCCTGCTTTTATCCGCAGCAGAATTTCAGCACAAAAAAACAGAAGCTTCTACATTTCTGTATCCGCTTCTGCTCCAGCCAACCATCAATCGTCTAATTTTCTTCCATCACAGGAAATCGTCACAACCTGCCAGGGAATCATCTTGCCGCTTGCCTGCAATGCCTGCTTCGCTGCATACTCCAGGCCGCCGCAGCACGGAACCTCCATGCGCACGATCTTCACGCTCTTGATCTCATTCTGCGCGAGGATCGCCGTGAGCTTTTCGCTGTAGTCCACAGGATCAAGCTTCGGACAGCCGACGAGCACAACATGGCCCTTGATGAACTCCTCATGGTAGTTCGCATAGGCATAGGCCGTGCAGTCCGCTGCGATAAGCAGCTTTGCACCATCGAAATACGGTGCGTTGATCGGTGCAAGCTGAATCTGTACCGGCCAGGTACGCAGCTGGCTCTGCGGCGCAGCGGCCTGCGATGCAGCCGGCGCTGCCTGTACAGGCTCACGCCGGAGCTGACGGGCCATGCTGCCCGGACAGCCATGAAAAGCCGGAGCTCCTTCCGGAGCAGCCGTCTTTTTCGCAGCAATACGTGCCTGCACCGCTGCATGGTCATAGGCTGCCGCCTCGCGCTCAACAATCTGGATGGCATCTGCCGGACAAGCCGGCAGGCAGTCGCCCAGACCATCACAGTAATCGTCCTTCACAAGGCGCGCCTTGCCATCGATCATCTGAATGGCATCCTCATGACAGGCCTTGGCACAAAGTCCGCAGCCATTGCATTTTTCTTCATCTATGTGTACGATTTTACGAATCATTTATTTCTCCATTTCTTTTCCATCAACAAAAACTCAGCCGATCATCGTCTTGATATCCGACGCCGCATCCGAGATACCGCCGATACCGAACGTATCGATGAGCACCTTCGCCACGTTCGGGGAAAGGAACGCCGGAAGCGTCGGGCCAAGATGGATATTCTTCACCCCAAGATAAAGGAGCGACAAGAGCACGATAACGGCCTTCTGCTCATACCAGGCAATATTATAGGCAATCGGCAGTTCATTGACATCCTTGAGGCCAAAGACTTCCTTCAGCTTGAGTGCGATGAGCACGAGCGAATAGGAATCGTTGCACTGGCCTGCATCGAGTACACGCGGAATACCGCCGATATCCCCGAGGTTGAGCTTGATGTATTTATATTTTGCACAGCCAGCCGTGAGGATCACCGTATCCTGCGGCAGAGCCTCGGCAAATTCCGTATAATAATCACGGCTCTTCATGCGGCCATCGCAGCCTGCCATGACGACGAACTTCTTGATGGCGCCGGACTTGACCGCAGCAACGACTTTATCTGCGAGTGCAAATACCTGCTCATGTGCGAAACCGCCCACGATCTCACCCTGCTCAAGCTCCGTCGGTGCTGCACACTTCTTCGCAAGCGCGATGACTGCCGAAAAATCCTTCTTTCCATTGACAAGTGCAATATGCTGGCAGCCCGGTACACCCGTTGCACCCGTCGTGAACAGGCGGGACTGATACGAAGCCTTCGGAGGAACGACACAGTTCGTCGTCATGACGATCGGGCCGTTGAACGCTTCGAACTCTTCCTTCTGCTTCCACCAGGCATTGCCATAGTTGCCCACAAAGTTCTCATATTTCTTGAATGCCGGATAATAATGTGCCGGCAGCATTTCGCCATGCGTATAGACATCGACGCCCGTACCAGCCGTCTGCTCCAGAAGCATTTCCAGGTCCTTCAGGTCATGGCCGGAAATCAGGATGCCCGGATTCCTGCGCACACCAAGGCCAACCTTCGTAATCTCCGGATTGCCATAGGCCCCCGTATTCGCTGCATCCAGCAGAGCCATGCCATCGACGCCGAACTTGCCGGTCTCGAGTGCCAGTGCGGTGAGCTCTTCACCCGTAAGATGATCATCGAGCAGCTTGGCAAGCGCCGACTGTACGAACACATCAACGTCTTCATTTTCCTTGCCCAGAGCATTCGCATGCTTCATATACGCGCAAAGACCTTTGAGACCATACGTCGTAAGCTCACGCAGGCTGCGCACATCCTCGTTCTGCGTTGCAAGCACGCCGACCCCTGCGGCCTTCGCAGCGAATTCATTTCCCGCACCATTCCAGCGTGCAGCCTCCGGCAGAGCCGCCGCATCCGTAAGCTCAGCCAGAAGCTCAGCCTTTACCTTCAGCGTATCCTCGATGCGCTTCACGATAGCGTCCTCATCGAAATTCGCATTGGTGATCGTCGTGAAAAGATTCCAGGTAACAAGGTGATTCACTTCGGCAGAAACCTTTTTGCCCGCCGCACGCAAAGCCGTCGTCACCGCGCCAAGTCCCTTGGTCACATAAATCAAAAGATCCTGCATCGCCGCAACTTCCGGCTTCTTGCCGCATACGCCAACCTGTGTACAGCCCTTGCAGCCTGCGGTTTCCTGACACTGATAGCAAAACATCTTATTTTCCATATTCATATCTCTCCTTCGAAATCATATACACTCGATTTGATGTATCCATCATAACAAAAGCAGAAAAGAATTTCTGTAACCGATGTTACAGCGAGACCGTGCAAAAAAAAGCTGCCGCACATTTTTCAACATACGGCAGCCCCTGTTGTTTATTTATCCGTGAATGCATTCATGCAAATCGCATTCATGATATTTTCTTCCCAAATATAATTGCCGCTGAATTGGCCTGCACTTCTTGGATCCGTATCTTCCTCCACAGCTTCGCCTGTAGAGATGTAAATGAATCCATCCTTCGTGCCCGGACGCATCATGACACCGGACATCAGGCCATAAGCCTCGCCTACATGTCCCTGCAGCGGAATGACTTTATCCTTGACAACGCGGGACGTTCCCCTGCCATCAATGATTTGCTCAGCAAAACCATAAGCTTCCATCGAACCATTATAAGTTGCACTATTTGGATGCTGTGGATCATATTTCCACTGGACTTTGAACATTTCTGCAAGGAGATCCGGCCGTACGATTTGCCGGCCTCTGTACGTGCCGTTATTCATCAACATACTCAATAGATGGGAAAGTTCATTGCCCGAGAGCCGCAGACCACCCTGTGGAGAGAAACTGGTCGCATTGGTCCCCGGACGATAAGTCTTGACGCTGTCCCAGCCATCAAGTTTCCTAACATCAGGATTCGTGACAAGACCGAAATCCGGATCCTGGACCTGTCCGCGATAATCATCCATCTGCGCAGCCCATGGACCGTGCTCATCCCAAACTCCGTCTTTTTTCTTCCGATAGATTACGCCAACCTGCTCGATTTCTTTGGCATCAAAATCACCGACATTGTAGCTGCCCTGAATATCCATTGGTTTGAGCACATGCTCACGCATGTATTTATCGAAGCGTTCGCCGCTGAGGCGTTCAATAATCGTTCCAAGAATGCCATAATTCAGGTTACAATACTCGAAATATTTGCCAGGTGCCTGACCGGCCGGAGCAAAGTGTGCACCATCTTCATAGTATTTGCCATCCGGTTTGAAAAATTCCTGCAATCCTGCAGAGGACGGCGTAGAATAAACCTCGCCATCACGCAGAGAAGATGTATGGCTCAGGAGCATGCGTGCAGTAAGGGCTGTATCGGGAAAATTCGGATTGCGCAGTGTAAAGCCCAGATATTGGCTGATATCTTCATCCAGATCGATTTTTCCCTGAGCAACGAGCTGCATAATGCCAAAGGCCACAAACTGCTTGGACACGGACGCAATACGATAGCGTGTGTCCGCGGTCATCGGCAGATCATTTTTCGGATTCTGCGGGTCAATGTAACGGCGTCCCTGGAAGTTTCTATAGACTTCCTTGCCGTCTTTGTAGACGATAACCCCCAGTCCAGGCACTTTCGAACCTTCATCGCCGACCATCTGCGTAATTTCCTTGTCAAGCGCGGCTTTGGACTCTTTGCTCATGCCGGAAGCAGCGGCAAGCGGTAAGGAAAACATCAGTGTTGTACTGGTCAGCACACAGGCCAGCACAAGTTTTTTGAATAAACTGTGCATAAAAAAACCTCCTGGAAATAACCTGCTGGATAAAATATATAACACAATCATACCATTTACAGATTAATCTGTAAATAATATTATGCTGTTTGTGGTCAACCGGAAAGCAGCATTATTCTCTAAGAATCGGCCTGCAGCCGGACTGCAGACCGATAATTGCCAAAAATCATAAGTTTAGACACTCAAAAATAAATGAATAGGTTGGAGACCATCAAGCTCCTATAGTTCCCTCTGGTGCTCCTGCTGGTG
>CAZTAP010000152.1:0-6261 GCA_964611665.1 uncultured Selenomonadaceae bacterium
GGAAGCAGCATGAGTGCAGTAGAGATGAACGTCCAGTTCTTGCCGCCAAGGATACAATGCTTTGGCACACAGCAATTGTTTCATGACTTTCATACAAGAATTTCTGCAGGACAGATTACTGCCGTACTCGGTCCGAACGGCAGCGGAAAATCGACGCTTTTACGACTGGCAGCCAGGCTTCTGGCTCCAGAGCAAGGGAAAGTACAGATTTCTGAGGAACATACTTTGCTGGATACAGAGGCATATGCCCTTCGTCGGGCCATGCTGACACCGGAACTTTCTTTCTATGCACAGCTTACGGCTCGGGAAAATTTACAGTTTATTGCAAAACTTCGGAATAAAATCTTACACCCGGAAGCTTGCACAAATCTTTTGGAACAGGTCGGATTGTCAGATACGACAACAATGGTGCAAGGATTCTCTACCGGCATGCGCCAGCGGTTGAAACTAGCCGTGCTATTGGCCGTCGATGCAGACGTCTGGCTTCTGGATGAACCGGGCATGAATCTGGACAAAGACGGCGTAAAGCTGCTGCATGCAGAGATCCAAAGAGCCGCCCGGCAGCACAAACTTATTTTGCTTGCGACCAACGATCATCAGGAGGAGGCGATGGCTGATGCATATATCCATCTTCCCGGGCATTAAAGCCGTCTTCGCCAAGGAACTCCTGTGCGGCAGACGGGATCTTGCAGCCGGAGCTGTTATGCTGATGTTCTCGCTTGCAGCACTGTCATGTGTCAGCATGTCAATCGGTAATACACGGCTTGAGCCAAAGATTTTGGCAGCACTGCTCTGGATTATCTTGTTCTTTTCAGCAGCAGCTGGCACAGACCGGATTTTTGAAAACGAGTGCAGTTCTGGAACGATTCTTGCCTTAAAGATCTATGGACCAGCGCAGGCCGTGCTCTTTGGCAAACTGCTTTATAATTTTTGCCTGCTGATGATATTAAGCTGCTTTACCATACCTGTTTTTCTCGTCTTTATGGATGTTTTGCCAGCTTCACCCGTCTTGCTGTTTTTGGCGGCTGCGATGGGGCTTTGGGGTTTTTCCGCTGCCGGTACGCTGCTTGCTGCACTTTGCGGCATGGCAGCCGTACACGGCGGATTATTTACCGTATTGACCTTTCCGGTTGTCTTGCCAGTTTTCCTGCTTGCTATCAACATAACAACAGAAAGTTTCTCTGAGCCGGGTGTCATTCTGAGCAGTCAGTTTCTTGGCATGCTCGCTTATGACATCGTACTCACCTGTATGGCATCTATTTTATTTGATTATCTTTGGTATGAGGGGTGATCGCCGTGTTATTCCGAAGTATTTTCCTGCTGAGCCTGGTGCTTGTATATGCCGTGTTTTTTATTGTTCCTCCGGCAGAGGGGCTGGGCAATCTTGTACGTATTATTTATTTCCACATTCCTCTGGCCTGGATTTCTGTGCTGGCCTTTTTTATGAGTGCATGGTGGGCGTTCCGTTATCTTCGTCAAAGGGACCTGCATTATGATGCACTAAGTGCCTGTTCCGCACGGATTGGATTCTTTTTCGTACTGCTGGCATCTTTAAGCGGAGCAGTTTTTGCAAAACTTACCTGGGGCGCGTTTTGGAACTGGGATCCAAGGCAGACGACGATTTTTGTTCTGATTTTGCTTTATGGTGCATATCTGACATTGCGTGCTTCAGTCACGGAACCGCAGAGGTGTGCGAAAGTATCCGCAATATATTCACTGCTGTCCTGTGTGACTGTGCCTTTTCTGGTCTTTGTCATCCCCAGATTTTATTTTTCGCTGCATCCTTCGCCTCTTTTGAATGAAAGCGGCAAAATCGATATGGATCCGGTAATGCTCAGTGTGCTTCTCTTTGCTCTGCTTGATATTACACTGATTTATTTTTGGCTGATCTTCCATAAGACCAGGGAGGGGAAAGCATGAAAAGACGCCATTTGATTCTCTTGCTCATTCTTGTGCTTTTTGCCGGCTATGCAGTCTGGCAGTTCACAAGTTCCGTCACACCTTATGTAAGCATTGCTCAGGCACAATCTGCCAAAGCTGCAGTACAGGTAAAAGGCCTTTTGGCCCCTGACGTTACGTCTCCTCATATGGAAAATGGCTTTTTTGTCTTTGGCTTGCGGGATGAAGAGGGCAGTACCTTTGAAGTCCGCTATAAGGGCAGTGAACCGGATAATTTTGCTCAGGCTTATCACATTGTTGCCATCGGAAAATATCGGGATGGGGCATTTTATGCAGATAAGCTGCTGATCAAATGTCCATCCAAATATGAGCAAAAGGGGGCAGCGTTATGATGGGAACAATATGTCTTGCATTGGTCTGTGCCTTATCTTTTCTGGCAGCGTTCCTGTTTTTGCTCCAATACAAAAGAGCAGTGCTGGCAGATCATTGGGCATCCACGGTGTTCTATGCTGCCTTTTTCTTTGCCGGCTGTGCTTCGCTCTACTTGTACTGGCTGATTTTTCAAAACCATTTCGATATCGTCTATGTCTGGAACTATTCCTCACGTGATCTGCCTTTTCTTTACAAACTTGCGGCTTTTTGGGCTGGTCAGGAGGGCTCCTTCCTTTTTTGGTTGTTCATCCACGCTTTGATCGGTTGTCTTCTGCTTTGGCAGGGCCGAATAACAGCACCTGGGCTGGCGGTTTATTCCTTTTTGCAGGCAGTGCTGGCAATTTTTCTGTTGGGCAAAAGCCCCTTCCTGCTCATGACGGAAAGCTATCCGGATGGAGCCGGCATGAATCCCCTGCTGCAAGATCCCTGGATGGCGATTCATCCGCCTATTGTATTCATTGGCTATGCTTTGCTCGCTGTGCCGTTTGCAATATCTGCGGGGGCTTTACTGTCCAATGAAACAAGGAAATGGCTTCCTTTGGCAGAAAAATGGGCCCTGGCTGCCTGGAGTTTCCTGGGGGCAGGAATCTTTATTGGCGGCTATTGGGCATATAAAGTCCTTGGCTGGGGTGGCTATTGGGGCTGGGACCCGGTAGAGAATTCCTCTTTGGTTCCCTGGCTTCTCGCAGGTGTCCTGGTACATCTGCTGCGCTTATCCCGCATACGCGGAGCAGTTCAGTCCATGGCTCATCTGGCTGCTGTTTTTGCCTTTTCCATGGTGCTCTATGGAACCTTCCTTGCACGCAGCGGGATCCTGGGTGATTTCTCCGTCCATTCTTTCAGCGGTACAAGTATCGGACTTCTTTTGGCTGCAGCCTGTGCGGTGATCCTGCTCGGCGGTCTGCTGCTTTTGCTGCTGCGCAGTGATCATATACCCAAAGGACTCATGTACGAAAAATTTATGAGCCGGGAATTTTGTATGCTTGCCGGCATGCTCGTATTTGTTTTCATTGCTGTCCTTGTTTTTATTGGCATGTCCATGCCCCTTCTGAGTCAGCTGGCAGGCAAAGCAGCTGGCGTAGATACAGGTTTTTACGTAAAGACAACGCTGCCTTTGGGCATTGCCGCAGCTGTGCTCATGACCTGCTCAACTGGCATTGCCTATACGGGGAAAAAGATGTATAAACCGCTGTTTCTGATGCTGGCTGCTGTTTTGGGTCTTGCTGCGGCATTGCTCGCCGGGATACGCAATGCAGGCATGCTGGTGCTGGCAGGAACATCCTTGTGTGCTGTCACAGCCGCCTGTTTTGCCTGGCATAAAAAAATTTTAGGAGCAGGTGGTATGCTTGCACATGCAGGCTTCGGTCTGGGTCTCTTTGCAATCGTCCTTTCCGGCAGCGGCAGTCAGGAAATCGATGCTGCACTGGTACCGAATGAACCGCAGCTGCTGCTTGGACACGAAATTGTCTATAGAGGCATAGTATTCCCTGAGGGTACATTGCAGAAACAATTTCTTTTTACGTTGGACGGTCAACCGGTACAGGCGATTACAAAGCTGCGGGAAAACGGCGAAGATGCTGCGCGGGAACCAGCAATCGCGCATAAGCTGTATGGCGATGTCTATATCGCTCCGTCCGTGCAAAAACAGGAAGCAGGCAAAGAACTAATCCTGCAGCATGGCAGAGTAGAAATTGCTGAAGATCTTGCATTCCAATATCGCGAGCTTGATTTTGCAGCAGACCCGCAGCAGCCGGAAAGCATGAAAATCACCCTGGTACTCAGTGTCACTAATGGCGATACGGTTGAAGATCATGAGCTCATGATGCTGTATGACAGCAAAGGAGTACATTCACCGGCAGAAAATATCCTGCAGGGCAGCAAGCGGATCCGGCTGACCGGTGTGGCCGAAGATCAGAAACGGGTCAGAATAGAGCTTTTGCCTTCTGAAGCTGAGCTGGCAGCCGAACCATTGAAGGTCTCTCTGAGTACAAAACCTGGCATTGCTCTGTTATGGCTGAGCTGTGGATTGATTGTCCTTGGCTGCCTGCTGCCGTTGAGGTATGGCGGCCATTGAAATAGTCTGCTGTGACCACTTGATATAGAAGTATAAGGAAAGGAGGTCAAACAATTGGAGATGAAAGAGTTTTTCCAGAGAAATGTCCTGAAATGTGTGGCTGCTGGCTTTTTGCTCGGCGTACTGGTTTGTGGTGCCGGTTCGCTTTTCAATACCGTATCGGGCTCACCAGCCTTTTGCGGTACCTGCCATGCCATGAAGGATGAAGCAGCAACCTTTGCAGATTCCAGTCATAGAAACCTTGAATGTACAGAGTGTCATTTGCCGCACGCAAACATGGCAGTCTATATGACGGCTAAGGCAAAGACTGGAATGGTGGATGCCTATCATGAGACCATACGGGATTATCCGGCGCACATTCGCCTGTCAGCAGAGGGCAGGAATATGGTCAATGAAAACTGCCTGCGCTGCCATGAGGCAACGATGGGAGGAGTCTATCATGCAGCGAATGGCGAAAATTCGGATTGCCTGAAGTGCCACAGCAGAATCGCACACGGTTCCAATCATTTGGAAGGAGGGGTAAACGTTGAGTAGGATGCAAAAATATCTTGCAGGGATCATTGTTCTGGCAGCAGTATTTTTCGGTTTCGTTATCGTACGCATCGGCATAGCCCAGCCAAGCAGCACGATCAAGCTTGCAAAGATTCCTCAGGATCAGCAGCTGGGAAAGGAGGCCTATGCCAAAGCCTATCCCCTGGAGTATAATTCCTTCATGAAAAACAATGAGATGGCACCGTCGCCAACCGGTTACGGCGGCAGCGAAGCAAAGCATTCCCGTTTGGAAGAGGAGCCGGAAATGCTGGAAAACTTCAAGGGGTATAAATTCTCATTGGAGTACAATGATGACCGCGGACATACTTACGCCGGAGAAGATATCCTGACCAGTAAGCGTATTCCGGGGCAGCCGGGTGCCTGCATCACCTGCAAGACACCATATACCGGCAAATTCTATGAGGAAATGGGCTGGAAATATGCCAGCAAGCCATTCACTGAGCTTGCTGAGCAGGTACCGGAAGATGGCTGGTTTGCCTGTGCAACCTGTCATGACCCGGATACCATGACACTGCGCGTCTATAATCAGGCATTCATCGAAGCCATGCAGCGCCGCGGCATCGATGTATCAAAAGCTTCTCAAAACGAGATGCGCGGCTATGTATGCGGGCAATGCCATGCCGAGTATTATTTCGACAAGACCGACAAGCACGTTGTGTTCCCTTGGGATAAGGGACTTTCCGCAGAAGACATGTACGCCTATTACGCTGAGAAACCAGGCGGTTTCGAAGCAGACTGGGTCCATCCGGACTCCAAGACGCAGGTGCTGAAAGCACAGCATCCTGATTTTGAGACCTGGTCAACAAGTGTTCATGCTGATATGGGTGTGACCTGTGTGGATTGTCATATGCCGTATATGCGGCAGGATGGACAGAAATACACTTCGCATTTCATGTCGAGCCCGTTGAAAACAATTGAAGATTCCTGCCTCAAATGCCATGATGAAGGCAAGGATAAGCTTATTGCACGTGTGAAGACCATTCATGATAATACATTCAAGCTGCAGCGTACAGCAGGCAATACCGTTGCCAAGGCACATCTTACCGTACAAAAGGCTATGGCGGCTGGTGCAACAGATGAACAACTGGCTGGTGCAAGAGAATATCTGCGCCAGGCACAATGGTACTGGGATTTCTGCGCTGCTGAAAATGGTGTGGGATTCCATAATCCGGATCGCATCATGCGTACACTCGGACTTTCGATTGACTGTGCACATCAAGCTATCGAAGCGGCTAATGCCGCAGTCA
Source organism: uncultured Selenomonadaceae bacterium (assembly GCA_964611665.1). GTDB lineage: Bacteria > Bacillota > Negativicutes > Selenomonadales > Selenomonadaceae > CAZTAP01. Next base: position 6,205 of record CAZTAP010000152.1, read on the forward strand.
AGGGTGAGGTATGAACGGCCTCCTGGTAAACTGAAAATCGCCTCGTATTCCTGTATG
>CAZTAP010000153.1:0-6207 GCA_964611665.1 uncultured Selenomonadaceae bacterium
AAAAGAATTTACATTTAGAAAGGATGAGAACAAATGAAAAAGATGGTGGATGATACCCGACTTATTTTCAAATGCTGCAGCTTATATTATCAGGATCATAAAGGGCAGCAGGAAATTTGTGATATCCTGGGGATTTCCCGGCCGACTGTTTCCCGCATGCTTAAGCAGGGACGCGAGCGCGGCGTGGTCAAGATCGAGATCACGAATCCGGAAAATGTTGCATATGGACAGTTGGAACGCAAATTAGAGCAGCTTTTTGGTTTGCAGGAAGTCATCGTTGTACAAAGCAGTCCCTTGGAGATGGGAAGACAGCATATCAGCTCAGCGCTTGGCAGTGCTACGCTGGACTTTTTGTCCAGAGTGCTGTCCGATGAGGATTATGTTGGGGTTTCCATGGGGATGACGATTCAGAATGTTACCCGGGCTGATTACATTATTGAAGAACCGGTTCATTGTACCTTTGTACCAATTTTGGGTGGTGTAGGAGAAAGTCGGCTGGATATTCATTCCAATTATCTTGTACGGGACTTTGCAGAGTTATTTGGTGCAAAGTGTATTCAGTTTTTTGCACCAGCTATTTTTTCGGATAAAGCAGTTCTTGCGGGGTTTAAAAAGGAGCAGTCAATCAAGAAGATCTTTGATTTATATCGAAAGCTGGATATCGTGCTCATGGGCATTGGTATTTTGGAAAGTGCGAATTCTACCGTCCTTCAGATGGGATATGTGGACAAAAATATATTGGAGGAGTTCTTGAAAAAGGGTGCGGTTGGAGATGTTGCTTTACAATATTTCAATGTTCATGGGGAAACCAAGGATTTTGAAGAATTCAACGAAAGAGTAGCTGGAATGCCTCTTGAAGAGATAAAAAATGTGCCGCGCCGGGTAGGAATTTCAGGCGGACGTCAAAAGGTGGAAGCTGTTATGGGCGCAATACAAGGTGGATTTGTCAATATTCTGATCACGGATGTGGATTGTGCTGAGGGACTGATTGAACTGGCTGCCAAAATGAGGTAGACAAAAGTTTCAGTGATGAACAGATGTAAAAGATAAAAATCACGCCGTTTTCTTTTACATATGTTCAACGCTATATCTATTGTAAAGATAAAGGGCTGATGCTATAATACAAATTGTCAGAAAGATAAGGCCCTTCAGAGTAGTTGAGAGATTATAGGAGGAGCAAAATGAATCCAGGAACATTGTTTGCCACGTTATTTTTTCTTATGGTGCTGCAGGTGATTGGGACACATTTACAAGTCAGGGAATATCGCAAGGCAGTTCATCGGCTGCATGCACAAGGCAATATCGGGATTGGCTCAAAACGAAGACGATTCGGTCCGGGGAATATTGTGATTATTGCCTGCCGCAGTGACGGAGCGATTACAGGTGCAGAAATCATGGAAGGGATAAGCATCTTTTGTCGATTCAAACCTGTACAAGGAGTTGTCGGCAAAAGTATTTATGAGTTGAAAGCAGAATATTTATCCTTGTCGAAAAAAAGGCAAAAATATTATCGGGGGCATTTACAAGCGTTGGATGCATTAGAGCTTAGACTGCAGACGAAGCTCTTGTCATCGGATACAGAGGTTCAGGGGCAATCTTCGAAATCAGCTGAGGAGATTTGCGTTTGAGGCTCGTAAGGAATTTTAAACGTTAAAAGAAAAGGTGAAGGTGAAAGAAATGGAAGTAATTGCTGGGTTAGCTAATGGGTTCATGGAACTTTTCAAGGCGGGTGCTGCAACATTTTCAGGCTGGGTTACTGGAATCATTCCACTGGTTGTCATTTTGATGACAGCGGTCAGCTCGGTTATTAAGCTGATCGGTGAGGAGCGCGTCTATCGTGTTGCAGAAAAAGCAACGAAAAATATCATTACACGGTACACGGTGCTGCCGATTCTGGCGGTCCTGTTCTTGGGGAATCCAATGAGTTATACCTTTGGCCGTTTTGTGGAAGAGAAATATAAACCTGCATATTATGATGCAAATGTAAGCTTTCTTCATCCGGTTACCGGACTTTTCCCACATGCAAATGGCGGTGAGCTTTTCGTCTATATGGGAATAGCTGCAGGCATTACTGCTTTGGGCTTGCCATTAGGGGATTTGGCTGTGCGATATTTTCTCGTAGGTATTGTTGTGATTTTGCTGCGCGGGATTGTGACAGAGAAAATCTATTTTTATATGTGTGCTAAAGAAGGACGCAAATTATAAGAAGTATAACAGGAAAGAAGGCATTATTTATGTATAGAGCAATCGTAGTCCGGCAGGGTTCTGGCGGCTGGGGCGGTCCGCTTACCCTGGTACCATCGGAGGAAAAGCATAAAATCGTGAGTGTTACAGGCGGCGGGATCCATCCGGTAGCAGCCAAAATTGCAGAAATGACAGGCTGTGAGGCTGTTGATGGATTTTCCACAGGCGTGCCGGATGCAGAGATCCTGGCAGCTGTCGTCGATTGCGGCGGGACGGCGCGCTGTGGTGTTTATCCGAAAAAGAAGGTTTTTACCATTAATGTATTACCAGTAGGGAAGACCGGTCCATTGGCTAAGTTCATTACAGAGGATCTTTATGTATCGGCTGTCACCGAAAATAGTCTGAGCTATGCCGAGGAGGGCGCTGTACAGGCTGCTGCCGTGCAGGAAAAGCCGGCGGGCGCAGCAGGTGCGCCGAAGTCCAAAACGCAGGCAAAGGAAGAGATTGCCCGCATGAACGCTGGGAAAAAGAAAAATCTGGTTACACGCATCGGCATTGCTATCGGCGGCATTGTAAATAAATTCTATGCAGCTGGTCGTGAGACGATTGATATTACGATAAAGAGCATTTTACCGTTTATGGCATTCGTGAGTATGATTCTGGGTATCATCAGTGCTTCAGGAATTGGCAACGTCATCGCGAATACGATTTCCCCAATTGCCAGCACCTTGCCTGGTATGCTCGTCATCTCCTTTGTGTGTGCTATCCCGTTCATTTCACCGGTGCTTGGACCAGGGGCTGTTATTGCACAGGTTGTTGGTACCTTGCTTGGTGCTGAGATCGGTCTGGGACATATCCCCGCGCAGTATGCATTGCCTGCACTTTTTGCAATCAATGCACAGGTCGGTGCTGACTTTGTACCAGTTGGTCTGAGCCTTGGTGAAGCTGAACCGGAGACAATTGAGCTTGGCGTTCCGGCAGTGCTTTATTCACGGGTCATTACTGGTCCGGCAGCAGTGCTTATTGCCTATGCGGCTAGTATTGGACTTTATTGAGTGAAGGAAGGTTGGGATAGGCAATGAAGTATTGCTCAAAGATTACCGGCTGGGGACCAGATGCGTTGTTTTTTCTGGAAGATCCCGATGCACAATTTATGATTATCTTTAATGAGGATGCGCCTCCGGAGCTGGCAGAGATTTCCGTTTTGCATACGAAATCGGGGATTTATACAGAGCCGGAAAATGGAGATACCGTCCTGTTGGGAGATAAGGTCTTTGAGGTTACCGCAGTAGGGGAAGAAGCGCGTCATACATTGCGTGATTTGGGGCATTGTACACTATGTTTCAAAGGGGGGGATACTCCTGATCGTCCAGGCTGCATCATGCTGGCGGGAGATGAACCGCTGCAGAAGAAAGACATTCAGACAGGAATGAAATTGGAAATTCATTAAATTACAAGAAAAGAAGGGCTTATTATGTTAAACATGGATCAAAAGTTAATCAAGCGTGAAGCAGAAGGTAAAATCATTCGTACCGGTATTGTAGGCGCTGGTCAGATGGGGCGCGGCATGGTTACGCAGATGGCTTTGATGAAAGGCATCATGCCGGCGATCGTTTCCGATATTAAAATGGAAAATGTCATCAATGCATTTCATTATGCGGGGATCAAAGATGAAGACATTGCAGTTGCCAAGACGTTGGCGGATGCAAATAAGTATATGGAAATGGGCAAATATGTTGCTACAGATAACTCAGATCTCATTGCTCAGGCCAATCTTGTTGAGTGCGCCATCGATGTGACTGGTGTACCTGAAGTTGGTGTAAAAATTGCAACCGACGCATTGAACAACCATAAGCATGTTGTTATGATGGATGTCGAGACAGATGTTGTCATTGGCTCTTATTTGAAAAAGCTTGGCGATAAAAATGGCGTGATTTATACGGGCTCTGCTGGTGATGAACCAGGCGCAGTCATGGAGCTGTATTCTTTTGCGAAAGCTATGGGCATGCAGGTCAAGGTTATGGGCAAGGGAAAAAATAATAAACTGGATTACGAGTGCAATCCGGACACGGTCCTGCCTGAGGCTACACGCCGCAAGATGAGCCCGAGAATGCTTTGTGCGTTCAAGGATGGCACGAAGACAATGGTCGAGATGACAGCAATGTCCAATGCGACAGGGCTGATTCCGGATGTTATTGGCGGTCATGGCCCGCAGGCATCGCCGGCAGATCGCTGCAAGGAGCTCAATGATATCTTCAAACTGAAAAAGGATGGCGGCATTCTCGACAAGCATGGCGTTGTAGAGTATGTAAATGGTATTGCACCAGGCGTATTTGTTACCGTATCGACAGAAAACGAAGAAATTTCTTACCAGATGCAATATCATAGCATGGGACCTGGCCCGCTCTGGACACTTTATCGTCCATATCATCTTTGCAATCTTGAGACGCCGCTTACGGTTGCAAAAGCTGTTATTGATCGTGAGCCGACGATTATTCCAATCGATGGACCGGTCAGTGAATGTATCACTGTTGCGAAAAAGGATTTGAAAGCCGGAGAGACGATTGACGGCATCGGCGGGTATACGACATACGGTTCGATTGCAACGGCAAAGGAGACCTATGAAAAGGGCTATGTTATTTATGGCCTGATCAACAAGAAAGCACGTATGCTGAAGGATGCGAAAAAAGGTCAGCTGCTGACGCTTGACATGGTAGAGCTTGATACGAGCACGCAGCTTTATAAGACACGCAAGGAACAGGATGCAATGTACGGCAGAGCATAAAGTTCCGGATGCAAAAGGTAAAATTAACTTGATAAAATAAAAAACGAGCAGGATTGCACCCAACAATCAAATTGTTCGGAGTAAAAAGGATTCTAGGAATACTATACATGATGATTTGAATATATGTATAGATATTTATGAATCCTTTTTGCGTTGCGAAATCCTGAACAATGGCGTTATAATATAATAAGTTCAAAAAGAAAGAATTGTTTGACAGTATATAGAAAAGAGGTATTTCGCTGACCATGAAGTATTATACAGAGATTACAGGCTGGGGTAAAGATTCCTTATTTTTTCTGGAAGATCCAGATGCATTATTTCTCATTTTATTTAATGATGACGCACCTGAGGAATTGGCAGAGATTTCTGTGCTGCATAGGAAAAGTTGTGTTTTGCAAAGGATCACGGCAGGGGACACGCTGATTATTGCAGAAAAGGCGTTTGATATCACTGCAATTGGCGAAGAAGTGCAGCATACGCTGCAGCAGCTTGGCCACTGTACCCTGTGTTTTAAGGGCGGGGACGTTCCGGACCGGCCTGGCTGTATTATGCTGCAGGGAGACGAACCCTTACGGCAGGAAGATTTACACGAAGGGCAGAGCATAGAGATTCATTGAACGCTGAAAAAAATTTAAATTTGTTGTTTTGACTTATTGACTTTTTGACCTTTTTGAGTATAATAAGAATTGTAAGGAGGAACTGAGAGAGCCGGACAAGGGATGGCCGCTCAGGGACTTCGAAAAATTTAACTTCAATCTTTTGAAAGGGGATCGATTTTATGTTTGGGTTAGTACCGTTTGGTTCGAGAAATGATTTGGCAAAGAAAGAAGATGGATTCGATCGCCTCTTCGATGTTTTCAACGAACCGTTCTTTTCCGGAAACTGGGCACCGTTTGCAGGCTGGAATGCAGGATCTTTCAAAGTGGATGTGAAGGATAATGGCGAAAGCTATGAGCTTACGGCAGATTTGCCGGGCATGCAGAAGGAAGATATTTCCCTGCACTATGAGAACAACTATCTGACCATTGAGGCGAAAAAAGATGAAGCCAAGGATGAAAAGGATGATAAAGGCAATTACATCCGCAGGGAGCGCAGCGTGGGCAGTGTAACGCGTTCGTTCTATATCGACCATATCGATGAAGCAAAGGTCAGTGCCGAGTTCAAGGATGGCGTTCTGCACATCGAGATGCCGAAACTGGCAGAATCCGCAAGGCCGAAAGAAATCACCATTAAATAAA
>CAZTAP010000154.1:0-6194 GCA_964611665.1 uncultured Selenomonadaceae bacterium
AGCTGAAAAAGAGATCGAGCTTTGCTCGTTCAACGCTCAGGCTGCCTGGAAGCTTGGCAGCAGGCTTGTGGCCTGGGGACGGGAGAGGCATAAGGTACTGGTTGTTCGTATTTCCATGAACCATCATCTTTTGTTTCATTATGCGTTTGATGGCACGGCGGCAGAAAACGATGCCTGGGTCAAACGCAAGGAGAATATGGTCTATTATACGGGCCATTCCTCGTATGCAGCCAGCCTTTATCTGAAGGAAAAGCAGCAGACACCGCTTGAGCGTTACGGGCTGCCCGCTGATGGATTTGCAGCTTCCGGAGGCTCGGTGCCGCTTCGCCTGAAAGGCAGCGGTGTCGTGGGGGCGGTTACGGTATCGGGGATGTCGCAGGCAGAGGACCATGCGCTGGTCATGGATATGCTCAGACAGTATCAGCAGGAGGAAAAAGCGGAAAAATGAAGGGGGAATTGTCATGAAAAAGATTTTACTTACCGGAGGACGTGGTTTTTTTGCTTCCCGGTTTGCCGATTTCTATCGGACTTCTTATGAAATCCTGGCACCGGGGCATAAGGAGCTTGATGTAACGGATGAAGCATCCGTGCAAAAGCTCGTGAAGGATTTCCGGCCGGACGTAATCCTTCATACGGCGGCGGTTGCATCGACAGAATATTGCAATGCACATCCGGATATTGCGCATCGCATCAATGTTGATGGTGCGGTTTATCTGGCAGGAGCTGCGAAGGAAAATCATGCCAAAATGATATTCATCAGCTCCGAGCAGGTATTCAATGGCAATGCGGAAGCCGGACCGTATAAGGAAACAGATCGTGCTGTGCCGGATACGGTCTATGGTCAGACGAAGCTTGAGGCCGAAGGCCGGCTGAAAGATATCCTGCCTGAGCTTTGGATTGTGCGCTTCACCTGGCTTTTTGGCCTGCCGCAGCGTGGCTGTGGTATGTCGGGGGAGATTCTCTGGGGAACGCTGCAGTCCGTTTTGCAAAACAAGCAGATCAGGGCGTCAAAGAATGAATTTCGCGGCATGACCTATGTACATGAGATGGTGGAAAATATTGTAAAACTCTTTAACCTGCCGTATGGGACCTATCATCTGGGGGCAGAGAATCTGAAGAGCCGTTATGAGATCGTGCAGGAAATTCTGGAGGAGATGGGGCTTTCTGACCGCCTGCCAGAGCTTTTGACAGAGGATACGGTAAAATATGCAGCCAGAGCCCGGGATATCCGTCTGGATACGGCAAAGGCCTGTGCGGCCGGACTTGTTTTCAGCGATACGAGCACGGCTATCCGCAAATGTCTGAAGGAATATAAGCTTAACGCATGAATGATTTTGAGAGGTACCAAAGAGGGCCTCTCTTTTCTTTTTGTCAAAATATGGTTCATTTGCTGAGGATATTGTATAATAAATAGAAAAGGATTACCTATCGATAAATTGACTTATCAAATAAAAATAGGAGTGAAGCTGTTGAATACAATCAAAATTATCCTGGCAGATGACCATACTTTGGTGCGCGCTGGCCTGAAGGCACTGTTATCCCTCTCTGCGGAATTTGAGGTCATTGGAGAAGCGGGGGATGGCGAAGAAGCAATCCGTCTCGTTGAGGATCTGCAGCCGGACCTGCTTGTGCTGGATCTTTCCATGCCGCATATGGGGGGGACGGAATGCATTCGTGAAATCCGTTCGCGCGGTATAGCCTGCCGTATCCTGGTGCTTACGATGTATGATGAGGAGTCCTATATCCGTGAGGTCATGCAGTCTGGTGCAGATGGATATTTGTTGAAAAAATCAGCGGACACAGAGTTGATCCAGGCCATCCATAAGATTTATTGCGGAGGGAAATATCTGAATGAAGAAATCTCTGAGGTGCTCATCCATAGCCTGCAGCAGGGATTCTGCCAGAAAGAGGATACTGAGACCGATCCCTATGTACTGCTGAGTATACGGGAGCGTGAAGTCCTGCGCTATCTGGCGCAGGGCTTCAGCAATAGTGAGATTGCTGACATCCTGACGCTGAGCCCGAAAACCATCGATACGTACCGTTCGCGTATCATGAGCAAACTCAACCTGCGCAAGAAGTCTGAGCTTGTACAATATGCCGTGCAGCATGGATTGTTTGGTGCATAAAGTCTGTCAGATTTTTCCCCACAGAAAATTACAGGAAATGCCCGATTTACTGTTTTGTGAATTTCCGTCATACTATATGTATAGAGCTGAGGTATTCAGAAAATAGCAGGAGGCAGAAGAGCATGGAAAAAACGCAAATCACAGAACTGCAAAAAATCGTTGGTGAACAGTATGTACTGACTCGCCCGGAAGACCTGTACTCGTATTCTTATGATGCTACACCAGGGCATTCGCATATGCCGGAAGCTGTTGTCATCCCCGGAACAACGGCAGAAGTTTCTGAAATCTTGAAATTTGCAAACAAGAGCAAAATTCCGGTATATACACGCGGCTCCGGCACGAATCTTTCTGCAGGCACCGTTCCTTCGCAAGGCGGCATTGTCTTGCAGATGCTGCGCTTTGATAAGATCCTTTCTGTTGATTTGGAAAATCTCATTGCGGAGGTGGAGGTTGGCGTTGTTGTGCAGGCCATCAATGAGCATGTAGCGCAATATGGCCTGATCTATCCACCAGACCCCGGGACAGTGAAAACAGCCAGTCTGGGCGGTACAATTTCTGAAAATGCCGGCGGTCTGCGCGGTTTGAAATATGGGATTACGAAAAACTATATTCAGGGTCTTGAGGTTGTGCTCGCCAATGGCGATATCATCCATACGGGCGGCAAGAATGTGAAGGACGTGTCCGGCTATGATATGACGAAACTTTTCACGGGTGCGGAGGGAACGCTCGGTGTGATCACTAAAGCCTATTTGAAGCTTGTTCCGGCACCGGCTGCTCAGAAAAGTATGGTGGCGGTATTCGATACGATTGAAAATGCCGGCAAGGCCGTATCTGGTATCATTGCCGCCAAGATTATCCCTGCAACGCTTGAAATCCTGGATAATGCTACGATCCGTACCGTTGAAGACTTCATGCATGTAGGCCTTCCGGTGGATGCAGATGCTATCCTGCTCATCGAGGTGGATGGGCATCCGGTGATTGTCGAGGATGAAGCGGCCAAGGTCATGAAGGTTCTGAAGGAGAATCATGCGGTCAAGGTTACACTGGCGAAGTCTGCGGCGCAGAAGGAAGAGCTTTGGACAGCAAGGCGCATGGCATTGCCTTGTCTTGCCAAGCTTCGTCCAACGACTTTTGTCGAGGATGCGACGGTTCCGCGCAGTCAGATTCCGGCTTTTCTGCGGGTGGTGAAGAAGGCTTCAGCGAAATACAAGGTCACGATTGGTACCTTTGGCCATGCAGGGGATGGCAATATGCATCCGACCATCGTCTGCGACTTGCGCGATAAAGCAGAGATGGAGCGTGTCTATGCAGCTATGGATGAGATATTCCGTGGTGCAGTGGAACTGGGCGGCACGCTTTCCGGTGAGCATGGCATCGGGCTCGGCAAGCTTCCGTGGATGGAACTGCAGCATGGAAAGAATGGCATGCATGCGATGAGAGCAATCAAGCGTGCACTGGACCCGAATCTTATTCTGAATCCGGGCAAGCTTTTGGGGGCGTGCTGATATGGAAAAGAAAGAGATTACGGCAGAAGAGATCCATGCGCAGGATACGGCACTTCGTCAGGATCTTGATGATGCTTTGGCGAACTGCATGAAATGCGGAAATTGTCAGGCTGTCTGCCCGATTTATAAAGAAGTGCGGCTGGAGACTGCCGTGGCACGCGGCAAGATTTCGCTTATGCAGGCTGTATTGCATGGGGAACTGCCAATTTCGGAGGCATTTGACTCGATCATGTCCCAGTGTCTGAATTGTAAAACTTGTTCTGCGAACTGTCCTTGTGGTGTGGAGGCGGATCAGCTGATCCTGCGTGCACGCCATGCGGTAATCAAGGCTCGCGGACTTCATCCAATAAAGAAAAATGTTTTTCGCCTTCTTGAGCATCGTCGGCTGTTTGATTTCGCACTTCGTATGGGCGGAGCTTTCGGCGGACTGAGCTTTAAGAAAATTCCGGGCCGCATGGCAGTACGTTCGCGTCTGCCTGTGCCCGGAATGGATAGAGAGCGCGCAACCGCGCCGCTTGCACCGTCGCCGCTGCGCAGCCAGTATCCGGAGGTAGTCAACGCTCCTTCGCATCGGCTGCGGGTCGGCTTCTTTACAGGCTGCACGATAAATTATATGTACACCGATATGGGAGATGCGGTCATTGAGGTTTTGAAAGCGAATGATATTGAGGTTGTCCTGCCCCCCCGGCAGCATTGCTGTGCAACTCCTGTGCATGTCGCTGGAGACTTTGAGCTCGCAAATGAAATGGCCAGGCAGAATATCAAGGCATTTGAGGACTGTCAGGCAGACTATATCGTCGGTGCATGTGGCTCCTGCGTGGAAGCATTGCGGGATTATCCGGAATGGCTTGCGGATGATCCTGAGTGGCAGGAGCGCGCGAGAAAAATGGCAGTTAAGGTCAGAGAAATCAGTCAGTTTTTAGTGGAAACAGGCTATCGCAAAGATATTATGGGGCCTGTTCACAAAACGATTACGATGCATGATCCCTGTCATATGGTGCGCGGTATCAAAGTTACAGAGCAGCCAAGAGAAATCCTGGCTTCGATTCCCGGGATAACGCTGGTGGAGATGAAGGAGCATGATCGCTGCTGCGGTTCCGGCGGTTCCTTCAGTTTGTCACATTATGATCTTTCCAGAAGGATCAATGATAGGAAATGTCGTAACATTGCTGATACGCATGCGGATTTAGTAACCGCCAGTTGCCCTAGCTGTCGTATGCATATTACGGATGGGCTGATCCAAAACCATATGCCCCAGATCGTGGTTCATCCCATTCAGATTTTGGCAGAATCCTACGAGCACGGGAATCAGCTGTAAGGAAAAATAACGATTGTCTGCAGGAAGTATGCGGGCAATCGTTATTTTTGTTATTCTTTCGGCAGTGGGACATTTACTGTGATTTGTGTACCTTTGCCGGGGTAGGTGGAAATATGGAAATGGCCGTTCAACAGTTTGGTGCGTTCCTTCATGCCGATGATGCCGAGGGAATTGTGCTGGAGCTGATGCTGCTTCAGGATGGACAGATGAAAGCCGCTTCCGTTGTCTTTTACCTGAAGCTGCAGCAGGCGTCCGGTATGGCTCAGAGAAATCGAGAGCCTTGTGGCTTGGGCGTGCTTCATAATATTATTCATGGCTTCCTGGATGATGCGATAGATGGAGATTTCGATTTCCGGAAAAAACCTGGTGCCGGAAGTAATTCCGGAGACATGGAAATCAACTTCGATGAGATAGCGTTTTTTATAATTTTCGATATGTTTCCTGAGTGCGGGCAGAAGACCAAGCTGATCGAGAAGCAGGGGCCTCAGGCTGATGGTCATATATTGGATGCTCTCCAGGGCTTCGGAAACAATTTCACGTACGTCCAGGGCCTTTTGCTGCAGATTTGGTTCGTCGAGGGAACCAGCCAGGGCACGCAGATTCAGCAATGCTGCGGTCAGGGCCTGACTGGTTTCATCATGCAGCTCCCGTGCAATGCGTTTGCGCTCTTCTTCCTGTACCTCGATGAGCTGATTCAGCAGCAGGCTGCGCATGCGCTGCTTTTCCTTCAGAACCTGCAGCCATTGTTCTTTATGCGTGAGGGAGGAAAGCATAGCAGTTACGAATTTTGTTGCAAGACGTGCATAAGGAGAAGCCTGTGAAGGCTCTCCTGTTACGCCTACGACACCGTAGCAGACATGATCATAGATGATGGGAACGTTGACACCGCGGCGCACGCCGGGATAAATAAGGGCTTCTTCTTCAGAAATGGAGAATTCGCGATATTCTCCAGCGGCGAGCTTTTTGGCGGTGATTTCATGTGTTGTGCCAATGCGCTTTTTATCAAAGGAAGCAATGATGAGGCCTTTGTGATCTGTAATATTGACATTTTGGTTCAGTTCAGCAGCGATGCTGTCAACAAGCTTTTGTGCAAGGGCAGCGTCGAATAAATGAGTTCGTTCCATATAATCTTCAGCCTTCTTTCTGCTTTCTATTTTAGCATGCTTTAACAGAAAATAGGCGATTTGCTTGGTAGAATTGGTAAAATCTCCAGCAAAATAAAGATTTTTGGTTTTTTCTTGT
>CAZTAP010000155.1:0-6157 GCA_964611665.1 uncultured Selenomonadaceae bacterium
CAGGCAATTCGTGAGTTTGCAACGGATAAGCTCAATGAAGCTGTACGGAATCCGGACAAGCTCGATCGCGATGAACACATTGCAGCAGTCAAAGCGGATACGATGGAGCATTTCCTGGTGGATTACCCGGAGGCTGCCAAGGAAATTGCCTATGTGTTGCATAAAGTTGTAAAAGAAATCGTACGCCGCATGATTACGCATGAGAAAATCCGTCCGGATGGCCGTGAGGTCGAAGAAGTGCGTCCGGTCAGCTGCGAAGTCGGGCTTTTGCCGCGTACGCATGGCTCTGGTCTTTTCACGCGTGGACAGACACAGATCCTGACGATTACTACGCTCGGACCGCTGGGCGACGAGCAGATCATCGATGGCCTTGGACCTGAAGAGTCCAAGCATTATATCCATCAGTATAATTTCCCGGGCTACAGTGTAGGTGAGGCTCGCCCGGCAAGAGGTCCGGGACGCCGCGAAATCGGCCATGGTGCACTTGCTGAACGCGCTCTCGTGCCGGTTATTCCGTCTATTGAAGAATTCCCGTATACGCTTCGCCTTGTATCTGAAGTCCTGGAGTCCAACGGCTCCAGCTCGATGGGCAGTGTATGCGGCAGCACGCTTTCGCTCATGAATGCCGGCGTGCCAATTAAGCGTCCGGTATCTGGTGTGGCCATGGGCCTTGTCAAAGATGGCGACAAATATACGATCCTTACGGATATCCAGGGCATGGAAGATGCTCTGGGCGATATGGACTTTAAGGTTGCAGGTACAGCTGAAGGTGTCACGGCAATTCAGATGGATATCAAGATTGCAGGCATTACGCGTGAAATCCTGTCCTCGGCGCTTGCACAGGCAAAACGCGGCCGTGCGTTCATCCTTGGCAAGATGCTTGAAGTCATCGACAAGCCGAACGATGATCTTTCGCCATATGCTCCGCGTGTGACGACGATGAAGATCAATACGGATAAGATTCGTGATGTCATTGGTTCCGGCGGCAAGACCATCAAGAAAATCATTGATGAAACAGGCGTACAGATTGATATTCACGAAGACGGCAATGTATTCATTTCTGCTGTGGATGGAGATAGTGCCAAGAAGGCAATGGAAATCATCGAGAATATTGTACGTGATGTTGAGGTTGGTGCTGTCTACAAGGGCAAGGTTACACGTATCATGAACTTTGGTGCTTTCGTAGAGGTCCTGCCAGGCAAGGAAGGCCTTTGCCATATCTCACAGCTTGCAAAGAGCCGTGTAGAAAAGGTCGAGGATGTTGTCAAGGTCGGTGATGAGCTTGAGGTCAAGGTCACAGAGATCGATAAGCAGGGCAGGGTGAATCTGTCCCATAAGGTACTCTTGTAACGCAGGTTCTCAGCATAGAGAAATAGAAGGAACAGCTTCGTATGGATCTTTTGGTTCATACGGGGCTGTTTGCTTTATCTGGTTTTAAGGAAAAGGAAGCTGAACATTTTATGGATAATTCAGAAAATAACAAAGCAATGAATACTGTTGAAGATAACCCACTCATGCATTTTCAAAATAGTACGGAATGGCTGGATGCCATTGTACGTTCCTCTCAGGATGCAATCATTGGGAAAAGTCTGCGCGGGACGATTGTAAGCTGGAATGATGCTGCAACCGGCATCTATGGATATACGGCGGAAGAGGTTATCGGTCAGTCTGTGGCTATGCTGGTACCAGAGGATAAAGCCGAGGAATTAAAGGGTTTTTTACAGAAAATAGCTCGGGGAGAAAGAATCGATCATTATGAGACCACACGTGTTCGCAAGGATGGTACGATGATCACGATTTCCATCGTGATTTCGCCAGTACGTGATCCAGGCGGCAGGATCATCGGTGCTTCGACGATTGCCAGAGATGTAACACCCATAAAGAAGTTGCAGCGAGAACTGGTCAAAAAAAATCAGGAGCTTCAATATCAGGCATTCCATGATACACTTACAGGCTTGCCCAATCGCCTGTATTTTCAACAGGAGCTTGAGGAAAGACTTCAACTGGCAAAACAAAGCAGTCAGAAGTTTTGCGTATGTTTTTTGGATCTGGATGGATTTAAAAGAATCAATGATACACTTGGCCATGATATTGGCGATCTCCTTTTACAGGCTGTTGCAGAAAGACTTAAGACGGCAATCCGCCAGACGGATTTCGCAGCCCGCATGGGAGGCGATGAATTTACGCTGATCCTGTCAGAGATCTATGAGCAGGCGGCTGCAGCAAAGCTGGCAGAAAAGCTTGTCGAGACAATCCGTCAGCCGTATGTTCTTGCCGAGCATCGTATCGTCGTGACAACGAGTGCGGGGATTGCCGTTTATCCTGAGCATGGAAAGGATGTCCAAACCTTGATGAAACGTGCCGATATTGCGATGTATAAAGCAAAAAAATCAGGTAAAAACCAATATGGTTTCTATGATTGTCAGGATGGGGATGCCTGTATCCTGGGATAAATGGATGCTGCTGTGCGCAGCAGCAGCTTTTTCTTTGTAAAAGTCTATACAAATTTACAATAAACTGGTAAAATAACAGAGATGTTTCTATAGAAAAAAGCTATAATAATGCATAGTTACAGACAATGAAGCAATTATCCTAATAAAATTATTTTCTATAGAGACAAAAGTCTTTTGTGAGACTGCAAAACGATTTTCCCTATGCTTTATTGCTGACTATATTTCTGGGGGTATTCTCTTTGAATGAAAAATTATCTTTAAGCTCGTACGTTCTTGTGGGGTCCATGCTGTTTGGCATGTTCTTCGGTGCGGGTAATCTGATTTTCCCGGTGCATATGGGGCAGGCCGCCGGCAGCCAGCTTTTGCCTGCAACAGCAGGATTTCTCATTACGGGAATTGGACTTCCTTTTCTGGGGATTGTAGCAATCGGCATTTCGGGCAGCAGCGGCTTATTTGATCTTGCCAGCCGTGTTCATCCATCTTATGCCAAATTTATGACGGTGCTGCTTTATCTGACGATTGGGCCGGCGTTTGCTTTGCCGCGTACGGCTACGGTTTCTTATCAGGTCGGGTTGGCTCCGTATATCGCTGAAGGAAGTCAGACTATGGCTTTGGCAATCTTTACGCTGCTCTTTTTTGCTCTGGCTATTATGTTTGCACTTCGTCCGAGCAAAATCCTCGTTTGGATCGGCAAAGTGCTGAATCCGCTGTTCCTTGTTTTTCTTGCAATGTTGATTGTCATCGCTTTTTTGCAGCCGATGGGCAGCATTGATACTGCTGCCGTACAAGCAGATTATGCAGGGCATGCTTTTTTCAAGGGCTTTACGGAAGGTTATAACACCATGGATGTGCTTGCTTCCCTTGCTTTCGGCATCATCGTCGTGCGTACGCTTCATGACCTTGGCATACGTACGCCGGGCGGTGTTGCCTGGGGAACAGTCAAGGCTGGCGCTGTGAGCGTGCTGCTTATGGGAATCATTTACAGCTGTCTTTCCTATATCGGTACGACCAGCATTGGGCAGTTTGAGCTTTCTGCTAATGGCGGCATTGCTCTTGCACAAATTGCAAATTTTTACTTTGGCTCTCTGGGGGCGGTACTGCTCGCCGTGATTGTTACATTAGCCTGTCTGAAGACGGCTATTGGTCTGATTACTGCGTGCTCGGAAACTTTTGAAGAGCTTTTTCCATCGTCTCTGAGTTATCAGGTCTATGCCTGGATCTTTACCGTCGTTTCTTTTTTGATCGGCAACCTTGGACTTACCCAGATTATCACGCTGGCTGTACCGATTCTTATGTTCCTCTATCCATTGTCCATCACTCTTGTGCTGCTGGCCTTTCTTTCGGCAATGTTTGGCAGCCGACAGGCTGTTTATCTGTCCACGACAGCGTTCACGCTGCTGGCGGCTTTTGGGGATGCACTCAATGCAATGCCGAAGGAACTGCAGCAGTCAGAGATTGTACAGCAGATATTGAACGTTTATCATATCCTGCCATTCTTCGATATCGGCATGGGCTGGATCGTACCTGCATGTGCAGGACTTTTACTTGGATGCGGCTATGCTCTGGTATTTCGTCGCAGGTAAATTTCTTTCGTTTTGCGGACCATTGCTTTTCTTTTGGAAAGCAATGGTTTTTTTTATTCGTTTTTTATATAATATGACATAGAGGGAAGGGATGTGATGTGATGAGAAAAAACTGGACACGGATTTTCTTAGGGATGTTGTGTTTTTGTCTGCTGACGGGCGGCACGGCTTCTGCAGATCGTGCCGAAAGACAGGTGGAAGCAATCCCGATGCGCGGAATCATCGAAGGATTCTATGGTACGCCCTGGTCACAGGAGGCGCGGCTCCGCATGCTGCAGTTTATGGGAAAGCATGCCCTGAATACCTACATTTATGCACCGAAAGATGATCCTTACCATCGGGAAAAATGGCGGGAACCATATCCGGAGGCGCAGATGGAACAACTGCAGCTTCTGATCCGTACGGCACAGGAAAATCAGGTAGAATTTGTTTTTGGCATTTCGCCGGGGCTGGATCTGCATTTTTCCGGTGCAGCCGGGGAGCAGGATATGAAGGCATTACTGCTGAAGATGAATGCTCTTTATGATCTGGGCGTGCGTCAGTTTGCCATTTTCTTTGACGATATCCAAAACAAGGACGCAGTGGCGCAGACTCGTGTGCTGAACGAAGTAAACCGACGCTTCGTCCATGAGAAGAAAGGCGTGAAGCCGCTTTTTACGGTACCTACAGAGTATTTCAGCGCGGATATGATGGATACGAAAGGGCCAAAGGAATATACGGGAACCTTCGCTGCCCGGCTTGATCCGGATGTCCTCGTGATGTATACGGGGCCCGGAGTAGTCTGCCCGGGCGTTCCGCTGCAGGATATTGAAAAAATAGAACATATTTACCAGCGGAAAATGTCCGTGTGGTGGAATTATCCCGTAACGGATTATATGCAAAGCAAGCTTGCCCTTGGACCAATTACCGGAATGGAGACGGGTGCTGCTGTGCATATGGCAGCCTTCCTGATGAATCCGATGGAGCATGAAGCTTTGTCTGAGCTTGCATTGGCGACTGGTGCTGACTATACGAATGCTCCTTCAACCTATGATGCAGAAGCTTCATGGGAAAAGGCTTTGCAGGAACAGTATGCCGGGCAGGCGGCGGATATGAAGCTTTTTGCTGAGCACTCACAGCATATGGAAAATAACTGGGCCCGGGCAGGGCGGGCGGATGCACCGCTTTTGCGCGCACATATGGATGCGCTCTGGCAGGCTGTGCAGACAAATGCGGATACGCAGGCAGAACGTACCGTTTTGCAGGCGGATCTGAAGGAGCTTGCTGCTGGCCTGCAGCGCTTGCAGACAGAGCCGCCCCGGCAGCTCCAACAGGAAGGAATGCCGCAGCTGGTTTTGCTGCAGCAGCTTGTACAGGCAGATCAGGATGTTCTGTTTCTTTTGCAGGCCGATGAAGCTGGACAGAAACATCTGGCAGATGGTTTCTACCAAAAACTTTTAAGGGAGCGGGATGCGCTGCCTTCAGAAGCAAAGGTACGTATTTCAGATAAAACAGCAAGGGCGTTTTTGGACGAGGCAATCGACTGGTATGAACATAAGAAACTAGACTTGCCTGTACAATAAACGAGCTTGTCCGATAATAAAAAAATCATGGCGTGTTGAGGTTTGGCTTCAACACGCCATGATTTTTTAGTCTCTGATCAAAGGATAGAGCTCATTATCTTCTTTTTGGAAGCGAGCAATCAGAGCGGCAAGGATTTTAGTGGTTTCCTGAAGGAAACCGTCCGGATCAGCCTCGATCTGTGAGGTCAGCATGAACCTATTTCGATAAGAAGCGTAAACTGTGGAAAGAGAACCCATTTCATTGGAGAACCTCACGGCTGTTTGACGAATTGCTGGATCGGTATTTTTTTGCAGCGCCGGATAGAGGTATTTATCCTCGGAGGCCAAATGGACGTTGAGGATGCTGCTCATTTTACTGATAACAGAGGAGATCTCCCTGGCGTTCCGACGAACATCTTCACCAGTCTTGTAGTTCTGCAGGCTGCGTACGAGTGCCCAAAGCTTCTTGTGATGTTCCTTTAATTGTTCCATATACATAAGCATTCCTCATCTTTCAGTGTGTATTTTTGTTAACTTCACTATACAGGAAATCCTGTACAAAAGCCGTAACTTATGTTAC
>CAZTAP010000156.1:0-6125 GCA_964611665.1 uncultured Selenomonadaceae bacterium
CTTTTACGTACGATATTATTCATCATTTTGAGGTTCAGGTGTTGCCATTTTTCTTAGGTGTTACCAGCTTTGGAGGCTTCATCTTTATAAAGCCTCCACACGATCCAGAATGATTCCAGCCAGTTCCCGCTTGCTCATCAAGGGGAATTCTTCAATACCGCCATCACGGGAAAGAAGTTTGACCAGGTTGGTCTCTGTATTGAACCCTGCGTTCGGCTTGGTCACATCATTGGCCACAATGAAATCAAGGTTCTTTTTCTCCAGCTTCTGGCGCGCGAATTCCAGCAGATTCTGCGTTTCTGCCGCAAAGCCTACAAGAATCTGCCCTTTGCGCTTCAGGGAGCCAAGCTCCTTCAGGATATCCGGATTTTTCTCCAGAACAAGCGTAAGCGTTTCCTCGTTTTTCTTGATCTTGTTCGCGGCGATTTCACGCGCCCGATAATCTGCAACAGCTGCCGCCTTGATGACGATATCCGCATCGGGAAATTCCTGCAGGACGCGCTCGCGCATCTGTGCCGCAGACTCGATATGGATGACCTTCATGCCGGATGGCTCCGGCAGGGCTGACGGCCCGGATACCAGCACAACTTCAGCACCGCGCTGCTGTGCTTCAGCAGCAATCGCATAGCCCATCTTTCCACTCGAGCGATTTCCGATATAGCGTACTGGATCGATGGGTTCGATTGTTCCCGCAGCTGTGACCAGCACCTTTTTGCCGCGCAGTGTCTGCGTGGCTGCTGCAAAGCGTTCCAGCTCCGCAACGAGCACAGCCGGCTCCGGCAATCGGCCGATTCCGTCAATACCACAGGCCAGATGGCCGCTTGCTGGTGCAATCATATGCCAGCCACGCTGGCACAGCCTGGCAATATTCTCCTGTGTAACAGGATTTTCATACATATTGCTGTTCATGGCCGGTGCAAAAAATATCGGTGCTTTCGCAGCGAGCAGCGTTGTCGTCAGCATATCATCCGCGATGCCTGCTGCCGCCTTGGCCAGTATGTTTGCCGTGGCCGGTGCAATCAGCACCAGATCTGCCATTTTAGCCAGTGCAATATGCTCCACATTGAAGTGCGTGACCTTGCTCCACATGCTGGTCGTCACAGGCTGTCCCGTGATCTCGCGAAACGTGAGCTCGGTGACGAACTCCTGAGCTTCCTTTGTCATGATGACATGAACCTCAGCCCCTGCCTTACGCAGACGGCTCGCAGCTTCAACAGCCTTATACGCCGCGATTCCTCCCGTAACGCCAAGGATTACTTTTTTATTCTCAAGCATCTTATTTGATGCCAGCCTTTGTACGTTCATAACGGATTTTCCCCTCAGCAACCTCTTCCAAAGCATTCGTTACATTCTTCGTCGATCTGAGCTTTACCTTCGGCTCTGCACCATCCAGGATCTGACGTGCTCTCTTGGCTGCCAGAACAACCAGCGTATATCTGCTGTCTACCTTTGTTAATAACGTATTAATTGACGGGTTTACCATATCCATGAAATCATTTCCCTTCGTTTTGTTCTAGTTGATCAAAAAGCTGATTATTTTTTTCGGCCCGGCAATGCTCTGCAGTAAGAATCGAAGCAATACGCTCAACTGCATCCTGCACCGTATCATTGACAACGACATAGTTGTACTTCTTCCCTATATGTATCTCCGCCTTTGCGGCCCCCATGCGTTTTTTCAGGCTCTCCTCAGTCTCAGAGCCCCGTCCGCGGATCCTGCTTTCCAGTTCCTCCAGTGATGGCGGCAAAAGGAAAATATAGATTCCATCCGGAAATTTTTTCTGGACATGCATCGCACCCTGTGTATCGATCTCCAGCAGGATATCCTGGCCTGCCGCAAGCTTTTCCTTGATTTTTTTCAACGGAGTCCCATAATAATTTCCATAGACCTCCGCCCATTCCAAAAGCTCCCCGCGTTCAATCATCTGCTCAAACACGTCTTTTGCCAAAAAATAATAATTCTGTCCATCAACCTCGCCAGTTCGCGGCTTACGAGTCGTCGCTGAAATAGAATAAGCTATCTCACTATGCTGGGCAAGAAGCTCCTGACAGACAGTTCCCTTACCTGTTCCCGACGGACCGGAAACAACAATCAATCGTCCATTCCTGCTCATTTTTCGTCTTCTTTCAATCTTAAATCTGCATCATCGTTTCCAATGACACGATGGGCTACGGTCTCCGGCTGTACCGCAGATAAAATGACATGATCGCTGTCAGCGATAATGACCGCACGCGTACGCCTTCCATACGTCGCATCGATCAGGCGGCCGCGGTCACGCGCCTCCTGAATGATACGCTTGATTGGCGCAGATTCCGGACTCACAATCGATACAATGCGATTTGCCGACACAATGTTGCCAAAGCCGATATTGATCAGCTTAATGTCCATATCCTGTTCTCTCCTCTGCGGCAGTCCCTATTCCACATTCTGGATCTGCTCACGTATTTTTTCAATTTCACTCTTGATATCGACAACAAGCTTCGCTGCCTCCACAGAGTTTGCTTTAGAAGCGACCGTGTTGATTTCACGGTTCATTTCCTGCACCAGAAAATCAAGCTTGCGTCCCACAGGCTCATCCATCTCGGAAATAATCTGCTCAAACTGCTGGAAATGACTCCGCAGGCGTACGATTTCCTCGGTATAATTCACCTTATCCGCATAAATGGCTGTTTCCTGGATGATCCGTGTCTCATCAATATTCTGCTGCGACAAAAGGCTGTTCAACGTATCCTGCAGACGGCTGCGATACTGCTCCACAATAGCCGGAGCCAGTGCCGCTGTCTGCGCTACTGCAGCGGTCAGCACGGACAGTCTCTGCTCAAAATCTGCCTGAAGGTTGGTTCCCTCCTGCTCACGCATATGGCAGAAATTCACAATTGCTTGATCCAGTGCTTCCTGTAAAACGATCTCCGCACCCGTTAAATCTGCAGCCTGTTCCTCAATCTTCAGGATCTCCGGATATTTGGCAATCTCACAAACATCATCCGGCCGGGCCAGATGCAAAAGATCGCTCATCTCGTTCAATGCCCTATGGTACGCAATCGCCAGGCTTTTGTCAACCCTTATACAGGTATCTTTTTCTCTTTTATCCAGAAAAGAAAGATTGACGTCAACTTTTCCCCTGGCGGCATGGGCCTTGATTTTCTGCCGGATAGCTCCCTCAAAAGGATTTAACATTCGCGGCATATAGATATTCAGGTCCAGATAACGCTGATTCACTGACTTTATCTCAATATGAACCTTATAGCTGTCATTTTCAGCATCGCCTGAACCAAATCCTGTCATACTTTTCAGCATACCCATCTCTCCTCTGGTCATCCCGCCTGCTTTGATTTTATCTGCCTTACTCCTGATATACACCACGGAAGGTCTGCTCTGCCGGACCAGTCATATAAATCCGTCCATTCTCAGCCCATTCCACCATCAATGTGCCGCCATCAAGCTCAATTTCTGCCTTACGTTCCGTCCTGCCATTCAGCACAGCAGCAACGAGCGTTGCACAGGAGCCTGTACCGCAGGCCAGGGTCACCGCGGCACCACGTTCCCAGACCCGCATGCGCATATGGCGGCGGTCCCGTACCTCAACAAATTCCGTATTCGTCTTGCGCGGGAACTTTTCATGTGCCTCAAACACCGGGCCGACCTCACAAATCGGCAATTTGGCAATATCCTCCACAAAGATGACACAATGAGGATTGCCCATGGAAACACAGGTCATTTGATATGTCCTGCCCAGAACTTCAATGGGCTCGTCAATAACACGATTCATACCATATCCCACAACCGGAATCTTTGCTGCCTCCAGAATAGGCTCGCCCATATCAACCCGGACCAGCACTACCTTCCCATCTTCGAGAATCAGCTTAGGTGACAGAATCCCTGCTCCCGTCTGAACGGTGAATTCCGTCTTTTCTGTCAGGCCAGCCTCATAAACGCAGCGTGCGAAGCAGCGGATCCCGTTGCCGCACATCTCTGCTTCACTGCCATCCGTATTGAAGATGCGCATGCGAAAATCTGCCTGCTCCGATGGCAAAATCAAAATCAATCCATCTGCACCGACCCCATAATGGCGATCACAAATCTTCTTTGTCAGCACCGCATAATCTTTGATCTTTTCCTTCAGACAGTTCACCAGCACAAAATCATTGCCGCAGCCCTGCCATTTTGTAAATGAAAACGACATCGTATTCCCCCCGAAAACAGAATTATCCTTATCCCTATATTTTACTTGTTTCGTCAAGCAGATGCAAGCTGACCGGAAAAAAAGAGTGCCGCCGAAGCGACACTCTCTGGTAGTCCATAAAAATCAAAGTTTCGGGCCTGCAGCAACCAGTGACTTGCCAAGCTCATTGCCCTGATACTTGACAAAATTCTTAACAAAGCGCTGTGCAAGGTCTTTGGCTTTCTTATCCCATTCTGCCGGATCCGCATACGTATCACGCGGGTCGAGGATCTTCGGATCCACACCGTGCAGTTCAGTCGGAACTTCAAAATCAAAGTACGGCATCTTCTTGGTTGGCGCCTGATTGATGGAGCCGTCGAGGATTGCATCGATGATTCCACGCGTATCCTTGATGGAAATACGTTTGCCGCTGCCATTCCAGCCTGTATTTACAAGATAAGCACGCGCACCATTTGCCTTCATCTTCTTCACGAGCTCATCTGCATATTTCGTCGGGTGGAGTTCAAGGAAGGCCTGGCCGAAGCATGCTGAGAAGGTCGGTTTCGGTTCCGTGATGCCGAGCTCTGTACCAGCCAGTTTAGCCGTAAAGCCAGACAGGAAGTAATACTCTGTCTGTTCCGGCGTAAGGATGGATACCGGCGGCAATACACCAAACGCATCCGCAGAAAGGAAGATAACTTCTTTTGCTGCCGGAGCGGACGAAACCGGGCGCACGATATTCTTGATATGCTCAATCGGATAAGAAACACGTGTATTTTCTGTTACGCTCTTATCATCAAAATCGATTTTGCCATTGGCATCAACCGTTACATTCTCCAGCAAAGCGTTGCGCTTGATGGCATTGTAGATGTCCGGCTCGGACTCTTTGTCCAGATGGATGACCTTCGCATAGCAGCCGCCTTCGAAGTTGAACACACCGTTATCATCCCAGCCATGTTCGTCATCCCCGATCAGCAGGCGTTTCGGATCTGTAGAAAGCGTCGTCTTGCCTGTTCCGGAAAGGCCGAAGAAGATTGCTGTATTCTCACCCTGAAGATTCGTATTCGCCGAGCAATGCATTGCTGCAATGCCCTTGAGCGGCAGATAATAATTCATCATGGAGAAGAGCCCCTTCTTCATTTCACCGCCATACCAGGTATTGATGATGACCTGCTCATGGCTCGTAATGTTGAAGAGTACTGCTGTTTCGGAGTTCAGGCCAAGTTCCTTGTAGTTCTTGACCTTCGCCTTGGATGCGTTGTACACAACGAAATCCGGCTCGAAGTTCTCAAGCTCTTCCTTGCTCGGGCGGATGAACATATTCGTAACGAAATGTGCCTGCCATGCAACCTCAACAATGAACCGTACTGCCATGCGTGTATCTTTGTTTGCACCGCAGAAAGCATCGACAACATAAAGCTTCTTATTAGAAAGCTCCTGTTTTGCGATATCCTTGACTGCAGCCCATGCTTCCTGGGAAGCCGGATGATTATCATTTTTATATTCATCCGAAGTCCACCATACCGTGTCCTTCGATTTTTCGTCTACTACGATGAATTTATCCTTCGGAGAACGTCCAGTGTAGATGCCTGTCATTACATTTACAGCGCCAAGCTCTGTCTTCTGGCCCTTTTCATAACCCTCAAGACCTGCTTTCGTCTCTTCCTCAAAAAGCGTTTCATAAGATGGATTATGAAAAACCTCGGTAGTTCCTGTGATTCCATACTTACCCAGATCGATATTTGCCATGCCCTTCAACCTCTTTCACTTAGGATAGTTTTACATAAATGGCAGAATCTGATAATTTTTTCACTTATCCCAACAACTAAAGCTCTGCCTCATTTATGTTACGATAAATAGTTTCGCCATACCTTCATGAATTCCTGCTAATTTTCAAAAAAAAATTATTTATTTTTTAATTTCGTGAATACAACAGCAAAAAATAACCGAAGCAAAACAGACATC
>CAZTAP010000157.1:0-6058 GCA_964611665.1 uncultured Selenomonadaceae bacterium
CATCGGAATGCATACGGCCCATCGTATCCGTCATACCATAGGAAGCAGGACCTGCGCCCATGTTATCCGGATGAAGCGTACGGCCCGTGCCGCCGCCGGATGCAACCGAGAAATACTTCTTGCCCTGCTCGATGCATTCCTTCTTGTAGCAGCCAGCAACTGGATGCTGGAAACGCGTCGGGTTCGTGGAGTTGCCTGTGATGGAGATATCAACCTTCTCCATGTGCATGATAGCAACGCCTTCCTGTACGGAATCAGCACCGTAGCAGCGAACCTGGGAACGAACGCCGTCCGAGTACTTGATTTCCTCAACAACGTTGACTTTGTTTGCTTTGTAATCATAGTCCGTTACAACATACGTGAAACCGTTGATACGGCTGATGATCTGTGCAGCATCCTTACCAAGACCATTGAGGATGACACGCAGCGGGTTCTTACGAACCTTGTTTGCCGTCTGAGCAATACCGATTGCACCCTCAGCAGCAGCGAAGGATTCATGACCAGCGAGGAAAGCGAAGCAGCCAGCATCCTCAGAGAGAAGCATAGCAGCCAGGTTGCCATGGCCAAGACCTACTTTACGATGATCTGCAACAGAACCCGGTACGCAGAAAGCCTGGAGACCTTCACCAATAGCTTTGGCAGCGTCAACAGCCTTCGTGCAGCCCTTCTTGATTGCGATAGCAGCACCGAGCGTATATGCCCAGGCAGCGTTATCAAATGCGATTGGCTGGAGATCCTTTACGATCTTGCCTGCCTCAACACCTTTTTCGTCGCAGATTTTCTTTGCATCTTCAATGGATGCGATACCATACTGCTTGCAGACTTCGTTAATTTTATCAATACGGCGTTCATAGCCTTCGAATAATGACATTCTATTCATTCCTTCCTGTTATCTCAACTAATAATATTTTTACTCTTCGCGCGGATCGATGTATTTTACAGCGTCAGCAAAACGGCCCTTCGTGCTCGTGTTAGCCTTGATTGCTTCATTAGCATCTTTGCCTGCACGAACAGCGTCCATGACCTTGCCAAGCTGAACGACTTCATAACCGATGATACGGCCTTCTTTGTCAAGACCGAGACGGTTGACATATCCTTCTGCGAGCTCGAGATAACGAGGACCCTTTTTGAGTGTGCTGTAGAGCGTACCAACCTGGCTGCGCAGACCCTTGCCGAGGTCATCAAGACCAGCACCGATCGGCAGACCATCATCCGAGAATGCAGTCTGTGTACGGCCGTAAGCAATCTGCAGGAAGAGCTCGCGCATTGCCGTGTTGATGGCATCGCAGACGAGGTCTGTATTGAGTGCTTCGAGAACCGTGAGGCCCGGCAGGATTTCTGCTGCCATAGCTGCAGAATGCGTCATGCCCGAGCAGCCGATTGTCTCAACGAGAGCTTCCTGGATGATGCCGTCTTTTACATTCAGCGTAAGCTTGCAGGCGCCCTGCTGAGGAGCACACCAGCCCACACCATGCGTAAGACCGCAGATGTCCTGTACGTTCTTGGATTTAACCCATTTTCCTTCCTCCGGAATTGGAGCAGCGCCATGATGTACTTCCTGCGCTACACATGCCATAGTTTCCACTTTCTGTGAATAAGCAATCATTGTTCGTATTCCTCTCTTTTCTTAAAATAATACTCTTACAGAGTAACAAGGCATTTGCCTGTCATCTCAGCCGGGATTTTCACGCCGGCAAGCGTAAGAAGCGTCGGTGCAATATCACAAAGCGCACCATCGTTGACAGACTTCACACGGTCAGAAACCGTG
This sequence comes from uncultured Selenomonadaceae bacterium, assembly GCA_964611665.1. Classification (GTDB taxonomy): domain Bacteria; phylum Bacillota; class Negativicutes; order Selenomonadales; family Selenomonadaceae; genus CAZTAP01. Next base: position 1,769 of record CAZTAP010000157.1, read on the forward strand.
ATGAACGGTACCGGATTCGTCGTATGCGCCGTAAACGGCTGCTTCGTTTCCGGATCGACCATCTGATCTGCATTGCCATGATCAGCTGTGATGCAGACCTCGCCGCCAACCTCACGGATTGCCTCGACGAAACGGCCGACACAGGTATCAACAGTTTCAACAGCCTTGACAGCTGCCGGAATGATGCCCGTATGACCTACCATATCACCGTTTGCATAGTTCAGGATGATAAAGTCATATTTGCCGGACTTGATTGCCTCGACAACCTTGTCCGTAACTTCAATTGCACTCATCTCTGGCTGCAGATCATACGTTGCAACCTTCGGTGAAGGAACCAGGATACGATCCTCGCCCTTGTACGGCTCTTCAACGCCGCCGTTGAAGAAGAACGTTACATGTGCATATTTCTCTGTCTCAGCGATGCGCAGCTGCGTCATACCCTGCTGCTCAATGGTTGCGCCCAGGGTATTCTCGATGGTCTGCGGCGGATAAGCGATTTTGACATTCAGGCCTTCCTCATACTGCGTCATTGTCGCAAAGGAAAGCTTAAGGTCTTCATTGCGCTCAAACCCGTCAAACGTCGTATCCGTAAATGCATGCGTAAGCTCACGTGCACGGTCCGGACGGAAGTTGAAGAAAATCACACCGTCGCCGCTCTTCATGCCAAGATAGCCATCAATGACCGTCGGAACAACAAACTCATCGGTCTTTTCTTCCTTGTAGGAAGCCTGGATACCTTCTGCCGAAGAAGCAGCCTGATTGCCCTCTGCATTGGCAATGGCGTCATAAGCCTTCTGTACACGATCCCAGCGCTTATCACGGTCCATTGCATAGTAGCGGCCGGAAATCGTCGCCACTTTGCCTGCACCGATTTCCTTGAGTTTAGCTTCAAGCTCTGCAAGATATTCTGCAGCGCTCGAAGGCGGTACATCACGGCCATCAAGGAACGCATGTACATAAACCTCAGTAAGACCGGCTTTTTTTGCAAGCTCCAGCAGTCCATAGAGATGATTCATATGGCTGTGGACGCCGCCCGGAGACATGAGCCCCATGAGATGAAGCGCACCGCCGTTTTTCTTTGCCTCATTCACAACGGCATTGAGGGCTTCGTTCTCAAAGAACGTGCCTTCCTTGATTGCCTTTGTGATACGTGTAAGTTCCTGGTAGATAACACGGCCGGCACCAATATTCGTATGACCGACCTCGGAGTTGCCCATCTGACCATCCGGCAGGCCTACAGCCTCACCCGACGCCTGGAGCTGCGCATGCGGGAACTTATCCATGAGACCATCGATTACCGGAGTATTCGCGATCTTGATTGCATTGTTCGGATCCTGCATGTTGCCGATTCCCCAACCATCCATGATGATCAGAGCTACCGGAGCATTTTTCAATTTTGCCATTTACTATTACCTCTATCTCAAACGAATCAGAAATTAACGATCTGGCTGAAGTCAACAGCTTTCAGGGAAGCGCCGCCAACAAGTGCACCATCAACATTCGGTTTTTCCATGAGGCCCTTGATCGTAGCCGGCTTTACGCTGCCGCCGTACTGGATGCGGATAGCATCAGCTGCACTCTGGTTGAATTTCTCTGCAACGGTCTTGCGGATATGTGCACAGACTTCTTCAGCCTGCTCGAAGGTAGCTGTCTTGCCTGTGCCGATTGCCCAGATTGGCTCATAAGCAATAACGAGCTTAGCAGCTTCGTCAGCAGTGAAGCCTTCGAGAGCAGCCTTGATCTGACCAGCAACGAAGTCAAGGTACGTACCAGCTTCGCGGATCTCAAGGGACTCGCCGCAGCAGATGATTGGCGTGATGCCTGCAGCAAAAGCAGCCTTGGCGCGCTTGTTGACGCCTTCATCCGTTTCGCCGAAATAGTCACGGCGCTCGGAATGGCCGAGAACAACATAATCTACGCCGATTTCATTGAGCATCTCCGTGGAGATTTCGCCAGTGAAAGCACCGCTCTTTTCCCAATGAACATTCTGTGCACCAACATGTACATTCGTTCCTTTGAGCTCAGCAGCAACGGCAGCGAGAGCTGTGGAGGTCGGGCAGACAACAACGTCAGCCTTTGCATCCTTAACGAGCGGAGCAAGTTCCTTGACGAGTTTCGTACCTGCAGCAATTGTGTTGTTCATTTTCCAGTTACCAGCAATAATAGGTGTACGCATAAATAAATTTCCTCCTTATTTTACCGCACAAATGACCTTCACCGGGACATTGTTTCCGCAGCCCCGGCGGAGGTCTCTGTACTGGTTAGCTTGACTTTTCTTATTTGTCAGCGATTGCTGCAATACCCGGAAGGACCTTGCCTTCGAGGAATTCCAGCGTAGCGCCGCCGCCTGTAGAGATATGGGAAATCTTATCGGAAAGGCCGGTCTTCTTGAGCGCTGCGATGGAATCGCCGCCGCCAACAATACTCGTTGCACCTTCATCCGTAGCCTTGGCAACAGCCTCAGCAACACCTTCCGTACCTTTGGCAAACGCATCGAATTCGAATACGCCCATAGGTCCGTTCCAGATAATGGTCTTCGCACCAGCAAGAGCATCCTGGTAAACTTTGATGGTCTTTGCACCGCTGTCGAGGATCATCCAGCCATCTTCAACAGCATCTGCATCGACAGTCTTATGGTCTGCATCCGCTGCAAACTTATCAGCAACAACGACATCAACCGGCAGAACGACGTTGACGCCTTTCTTCTCAGCCTTTTCGATGAGCTCACGAGCAAGGTCGAGCTTATCTTTTTCCAGCAGGGAAGAACCTACCGGCATGCCTTTGGCAGCAAGGAACGTATTGGCCATGCCGCCGCCGATGATGATGCTGTCAACCTTCTCGATCATGTTGGAGATAACACCGATCTTATCAGAAACCTTCGCACCACCGATGATTGCAACGAACGGATGCTGCGGAGCTTCCAGAGTCTTGCCGATATAGTTGATTTCTTTTTCCATGAGGAAGCCGGAAACTGTCTCAACATATTTCGTGATGCCTTCATTGGAAGCATGTCCGCGATGGGATACACCGAATGCATCATCAACAGCGACATCAGCCAGAGCTGCGAGCTGTTTTGCAAATTCCGGATCATTTTTCTTTTCAGCCTTATGATAACGGAGGTTTTCAAGAAGAAGGACTTCACCAGCCTTGAGGTCAGCAGCAGCCTTCTCAGCATCCGGTCCTACGCAGTCCGGAGCCCATTTTACTTCCTTGCCGAGAAGCTCAGCAAGACGAGCCTGAATCGGCTTCGTCGAGAATTTTGGTTCCTTTGCTTCTGTCGGACGACCGACATGGCAGGCAAGGATAACAGCTGCGCCGTTGTCCAGAAGATAGTTGATGGTCGGCAGTGTAGCACGGATACGGGTATCATTCGTAATGTTCTGATTTTCATCCATCGGAACATTGAAATCAACGCGGACGAATACTTTTTTGCCCTTGACGTCGATGTCTTTTATCGTTTTCTTATTCATGATAAAGCCTCCACATATTAAAATAGGTCCGGCCCTAACTACGGCCGGACCTCAAGAGATCTTAATAGTTTTTAAATACTGCTGGATTACTTGAGTTCAGCGAAGTATTTGATCGTGCGAACCATCTGGCTCGTGTAGCTGTTCTCGTTATCGTACCAGGAAACAACCTGTACCTGCGTGTTGCCATCGCCGATTGGGCTGACCATCGTCTGCGTAGCATCAAAGAGGGAACCGAAACGCATGCCAACGATATCGCTGGATACGATTTCGTCTGTGTTGTAACCGAAGGATTCAGTAGCCTGAGCCTTCATTGCAGCGTTAACCTGATCAACTGTAACTTCACCCTTTACAACAGCAAAGAGAAGAGTCGTGGAGCCCGTCGGAGTCGGTACACGCTGTGCAGCGCCGATGAGTTTGCCCTTGAGTTCAGGAATAACGAGGCCGATAGCTTTTGCAGCGCCCGTGGAGTTCGGAACGATGTTTACAGCTGCTGCGCGGGAACGACGGAGGTCGCCTTTGCGCTGCGGGCCATCAAGAGTCATCTGATCACCAGTGTAAGCATGGATTGTAGCCATGATACCACTCTGGATCGGAGCAAGATCGTTCAGAGCCTTCGTCATCGGAGCGAGGCAGTTCGTCGTGCAGGATGCAGCGGAAATAACCGTATCGCTGGCTTTGAGGATCTCGTGGTTTACATTGTATACGATAGTCGGGAGGTCGTTGCCAGCCGGAGCGGAGATAACAACTTTCTTAGCGCCTGCAGCAATATGTGCAGAAGCCTTTTCTTTGGAAGTGTAGAAACCAGTGCATTCGAGGACAA
>CAZTAP010000158.1:0-6046 GCA_964611665.1 uncultured Selenomonadaceae bacterium
GTATAGAAAACAAAGCTTATGTCCGCCCTTAACAAGGGCGGGGGTGTCAATATGCTAGTGGCATATTGGCTTGAGCGAAGCGAGGAGGCCCATGCGCAGCATGGTGGTGGGTTTGGCGAACAATACTTCTTTTGCCGGGCTTTTAACAGTTAGCAACTACGTCAAACCCTCCACCGCAAGCGGTTCCCCTCCCTTTTCAAGGGAGGACATATGTTCTTATCTTATCGTTAATTCGATAATCTCTAGAAAATATTCTCCCCGGAAAACTCTAATTCATCCCGCAAAGGAGTCTTCTATGTTTAAAAAAACTGATATTTTCCTTATTCTCTTCTGTCTTCTGATTTCTTTCCTCCCTCTGGCCATCTTCCATCAATCCGTGCCGACAGAAAATACCTATGCCGAAATCACCGTTGACGGACGCCTGCAGAAACGTGTACAGCTCACCGAACATCATGGACAGGAAGAAATCGACATCCAGAATTTCTACGGACATAACCATATCATCATCAACGACGATACCATCGCCATCGACGATGCTGACTGCCCGGACGGGCTCTGCATCAAACAGGGGGCAGCCCGCCGCCCCGGCGACGTCATCGTCTGCCTGCCGCACAAACTCATGATTGAAATCAAGGGAACCGGCACCTCGGCTGCGCCAGATGTCATCCCGGTAAAATAACGAGGTCATCCAATGAATAAAACGAACAAACTCGTCTATCTCGGCCTGCTTACTGCCCAATCCCTGGCCCTCTTCGTATTTGAAGGGCTGATTCCCATGCCCTTCCTTGCTCCGGGAGCCAAACTCGGCCTGGCCAATCTCATCACCGTCATCGCGCTCTATACCCTGCCTCGCGCCCGCGATGTACTCATCATACTCATCGTACGCATACTGCTCGCAGCCATGTTCGGCGGCGGTCCGACCATCTTCATCTACAGCATGAGCGGTGCACTCATCAGCTTCACTGCCATGTGTGTCCTCAAAAAGAGCGGCCGTTTCGGCATTCTTGGTGTAAGTGCCGTGGGCGGCTTCTGCCACAACCTCGCCCAGCTCGCGGTCGCCTCAGCCGTCATCAGCACCTCCGGCCTCTGGCTCTACCTGCCCGTCCTCGGCCCCATGGGCCTGCTCACCGGCCTGCTCATCGGCTGGATCAGCGGCTTCACCGTGAAAAAGCTCAAACAGCTGGAAAGCTTCAGTTTTTAAGAAATGCCTGCATAAAAAAGGCGCTGATTGCTCAGCGCCTTTTTTTCAATTACTCTGCTTTCCGGATGACTTCAACACCGCCCATATAAGGAACAAGTGCCTTCGGAATAACAACCGAACCATCTTCCTGCTGATAGTTCTCGAGAATTGCTGCAACCGTACGGCCTACAGCAAGACCTGAACCATTCAGCGTATGCACGAACTCCGGCTTGGACTTCGGATCACGGCGGAACTTGATGTTCGCACGGCGTGCCTGATAATCAAAGCAGTTCGAGCAGGAAGAAATCTCACGATACATATGCTGACTCGGGAGCCATACCTCGATATCATACGTCTTGGCCGAAGTGAAGCTCATATCGCCCGTGCAAAGCAGTACGACATGATACGGAATCTCCAGGATGCGCAGCACATCCTCTGCATCATCCACCATCTTCTCCAGCTCATCCCAGGACGTTTCCGGCTTGACGAACTTGATGAGCTCTACCTTGTTGAACTGATGCTGACGGATAAGGCCGCGCGTATCACGCCCTGCGCTGCCTGCTTCAGCACGGAAGCATGCCGTATAGCAGCTATAATACTCCGGCAGTTTCTCACCATCAAGGATCTCATCACGATGATAGTTCGTCGTTGGTACCTCAGCCGTCGGTACGAGATAATAGTCCATGCCCTCAAGCTTGAACATATCCTCAGCAAACTTCGGCAGCTGGCCTGTACCGGTCATGCTGTCCTTGTTCGCAATATACGGTGCGAGCATCTCTGTATAACCATGTTTATTCGCATGGAGATCCATCATGAAATTGATGACGGCACGCTCAAGACGCGCTCCCATGCCTTTATAGAACGTAAAACGCGCACCGGTGACCTTGGCAGCACGTTCAGCATCGAGAATATCCAGATCCGAGCCGATATCCCAATGTGCTTTTGGCTCAAAGCTGAACTGCTTTGGCTCACCCCATTTGCGGACCTCCGGATTATCGTGGTCATCCTTGCCGATTGGAACATCTTCCTTCGGCATATTCGGAATGCTCAGCATGATCTCACGCAGAGAAACCTCGACATCCTTGAGCTCATTATCAAGCTTGCTGATCTTCTGGCCAACCTCGCGCATCTCTGCCACGATTGCATCTGTATTTTCTTTCTTCTTCTTCATCTCACTGATCTGCCTGGAAACGGTATTGCGCTGACTCTTCAAGGTTTCAACCTCACCAAGGATATCGCGGCGCTTCTGCTCCAGCTCCCTGAAGCCATCCAGCGTCATCGAATTCTGGCGGTTTTTCAGCATCGTCTGGACTTCGTCCAGGTTGTCTCTGACAAATTTAATATCTAACACTCTATTCGCCCCTCCGTATATTCAGATTCAGCGCTCCAACGCGCACAAATTCTGCAATGCTCATCTCTTTATTATAGTATAAAGCAGAAATGACTGTCAAATTGTACCGCAAGAAAAAAGCCGCTCTTCCAGAGTATGGAAAAGCGGCAAAAACTGTTCAATCAGAACTTTACCGTAAGGCCGGCACCGACGCCATGTTCATTATGTCCGGACTTCGGATCGAAGTTATGATAGTTCACATTGAGCTCCACATTCGCAACAATATTCTTATTCAGCCCGACCTGCGTCTCGCCAAAATCTGCGCCAGCCACATAGGATGCATAAAGCTGCGTACCAAGCACAGACGGCGTGCTCACCGCCAGTCCGCCATAAGCATTATCCTTATCGCCGGGCAGATTCGTACGATAGCCTGCAACTGCCTTGAGATTCGAGCCAACAAGATCATACTGCGCATAAATATCGCTCTGCTTATTGTATTCATCACGATCTGCATACTGATAACCTGCCGTGAGCTTCGGCGTAAACTTATGCTCGATATAAGACTCCTTCGTCCCCACACCGATCGCTGTCTCATTGCCCGTCATCGTATTGACCGGAGCAGCAAGAACCGTTGATGCGCCCAGAGCAGAAAGCAGCGCAAACGCCACGATTATTTTTTTCATTCTAAGCCCTCCCAAAGTATGTAATATATCAAATACAGCGTGCTTCATCCTGCGTACTTCTTACCCGGTTACTTCGTGCACGCTGTACTAGGATACCACACTTCAGCCAAAAAATCATGAAAAACAGCTGAAAATCATATCCGGATCTCAAAATGGCTTTTCGGCGGCTTCTTCCCCTTGTCCCTGCCCTGCGTAAAATCCAGTTTCAGACGCTGCTTTGGCGCCTCTTTTTTGCCCTGCAGGAAATCCCGCAGCAAAAAGAGCAGCAGTGCCGCAGCGAAAACAAGCAGAAAGCCCCAGTAGGGCACACCGCTTGCCTGTGTCTGCGCATCGGCAATCGGCTGTGCCTGCTGCGACTCTGACTGTGTCTCATCCCCGGCAGCAGCAGCCGGCAGGCTTTTCCCGCTCTGCTGCTGGTTTTCCGCCGGACTTCCGGCCGCACGCCCCGCATTCGCGGCCTGCTGTGTATCGGCAGCCAGGCTCTTCCCTGCCTGTCGGGCATCAGCGGCCTGCTGCTGCGCCGCAGCATTTGCAGCCTGCGCTGCAGTTTTGGCATCCTGTACCGGCTGCGTAACGGTCGTCGTGCCGAACTCCGGCGGAGCGCTCTGCGCCGTACTGCCCTCCACCGGGGTCAGCTGAGGCGCTGTCGGTGCCGCCGGCGGTGTCGGCGGCGTTGGTGCTGTAACAGCCATACTCTCCCTCCATTTCTGAACTACCTCCATTTTACGCTGGAAAAGAAGTGCTGTAAAGATATCACATGCGGGCAGGTATTTCCTTTCTTTTGGCGTATTAATACCGTATACATCTTATCACCGGATAACCAAATGTATTGAAAAAGAGGTATTATTTATGTCAAAGCCGCTTCTCTCCTTTATCCTCTCCGCATTGCTGCTTTTCTCCACCGTCTGCTCCGCCGCACCAAAGCTCATCAAAACCATCTATACCGTGCAGGATGGAGACTCCCTGAACAGCATTGCCACAGACTTCATCAAAAAGAACACCTATGGGCATCGTGACTTCTACGAATTCCGTGAAGGCATCAAAGAACTCAATCCCTGGCTGCTGGAACGCACCATGGTCATTGGCGATGAGCTCAACATCAACTATTGGATTGACGACGAAAAAGAAACGCCGCAGGGCAGCTGATTCTCAGCGCCCCGCGGCGTTTCCCGTATTACACGCCAAGCCTTACCGCTCAGCCTTCATTCGATGATGTTTCTGCCTGAAAATCGATGCGCTCGCCGCGTTTCTCATGCTCGACGACAGCCTCCTGATACTCAAAGCATTCCTTCGCAATATCCTTATTGAGCCAGAGCAGGCAGATCAGGTTCGGAATCGACATGAGACCATTCATCGTATCAGAGAAATTCCAGACAACCTCAAGCGTCGTTGTTGCACCGATAAAGGTGATGAGACTGAAGATTACACGATAGCTCATGATGACCTTGCGGTTCTGGATAAGATATTCCAGCGCCTTTTCACCATAATATTCCCAGCCCAGGATCGTGGAAAAAGCAAACAAAGACAACGCAATGGAAACAATGAGCTTGCCATAGGTGCCAAACACCGTGCTGAACGCAGCAATCGTAAGCTGTGCACCGGATACGAGCTTGCCCGTATCCGGATCCGTCGTTCCCAGCATACCGGAGGAAGCGATGACCAGACCCGTAAGCATGCAGACGATCATCGTATCAAAGAACGTTCCGGTCATATTCACATAGCCCTGACGGGAAGCATGATCCGTGCGTGCAGCAGCTGCTGCAATCGGTGCAGAGCCAAGGCCCGCCTCATTCGAGAATACACCGCGCGCAACGCCCCAGCGCATCGAAGTGAGCATCGAAGCAACAATGGAGCCGCCTACACCGCCGGCTACGGAATCAAAGGAAAATGCCATGCGGAACATCTCTGCAATACCCGCAGGAATAGCAGAAAAATTCATGATGATAACAATAACAGCAGCCACAAAATAAAAGGCAGCCATAAACGGAACGACCAGACTCGATACCCTGCCGATGCTCTTGATGCCGCGCAGCAAAATCCCCAGCGAAAGCACCGTAATGATTGCACCGACGATCCAGGTAGGAATTTCATAGCTTGTGAACAGGGCTGCCGAAATCGAATTCGCCTGTGTCATATTGCCGATTCCAAAGGAGGAAAGTACGACAAACGTGGCAAAAAGCCCGGCCAGCGTATGACCCACATATTTATTCCTGATGCCATTTTTCATGGCGTACATCGGACCGCCAGACATTTCACCGACACTGTTCGTCTCGCGGTATTTGACCGCCAGCACGGACTCACCATACTTCGTAGAAAGACCAAACGCCGCGCTGATCCACATCCAGACCAGGGCACCAGGTCCACCCAGTACCATGGCCGTAGCCACGCCAACGATATTGCCCGTGCCGATTGTCGCAGCCAGAGCCGTCATCAGTGACTGAAACGGGGAAATATCCCCTTCATGCTGATCCTTTTTGCGAAAGATCATGCAGATTGCATACCAAAGATTCCTCCAGGGCAGGAATTTGAGCCGTATCGTCAGAAAAATACCCGTGCCGACCAGCAGGGCCAGCATAATCGGACCCCAGACGAAATTATTCACATCCGCCAAAAGCTTTGAAATATCCATAATAAGTCCTCTCCTTTTCCGACGCCAGTGCGGTGTACAAACAAGATAAAATAAAAATGTCCCGCAAACTTCAAAGGAAGTTACAGGACGTCCACCACTGACGTTTATGAGTATTAGTATATTGGACAGGTTTATTTTTGTAAACACCAGCAAAGTATATTCCTCTATTTTCCATGATTTTTAAGGTTTCGCGGCTATTCGTCAAAATAATCTAAGGTGATTAG
>CAZTAP010000159.1:0-6005 GCA_964611665.1 uncultured Selenomonadaceae bacterium
ATGCAGGGCAGGAAATGGGCAGTGACTGGCGGCTCGAAGGAGATCTGCAGCTTGAGAAGGGCAGTACGGAGAAAAATCTGCAGGCTTCGGTGATGGTGAAGAAGAGCTGGTAAAATTACTTATTGAAAAACCGTATGCCTTAATAGGCATGTATGGTTCTGCGAGAGGACTTTAAGACTCGGCCTCTCACGTTACAGCCAACAATTGAGAAGGAGGGAGTCGAGACAGAGTCTGCTCGACGATATTTATGAAAAAGATTTTTACTGGTATGGTATTGCAGGCTTGTATGGTGACACTGCTGGCTGGCAGTGCGCAGGCAGCGGTGCTTCCGGCATCAACGGCCGGAGTAGATAATCCCCGTGCGGTAACGGCGGAACCTTTGATAGAAAAAACGGGCCGGGCTCCGGCAGCGGTCAGTCTGCAGAAACCCCAGGCTTTGAAGCCGGGGGACTGCATCGGTATTCTGGGACCGGCAACGCTGGCCGGGAATACGGATTTTTCCAAGGCAATAGAATATTTGCACAAACTGGGCTATCGTACGAAGATGGCACCTTCGGCATCTGCGGCCTGGGGGTATTTTGCGGGGACGGACAGTCAGCGTGCGGCAGACATCAATGATTTTTTTGCTGATGACAGCGTGCAGGCTATTCTCTGTCTTCGCGGCGGCTATGGTGCTTCGCGGGTGCTGGATCGTCTGGACTATGCGGAAATTGCAAAGCATCCAAAACTGTTCATTGGCTACAGTGATATTACGGCATTGCATGCAGCTCTGACGCAGTACAGCAATATCGTGACGATTCATGGTCCCATGCTGACGAGTTTCAAGGCCGAATACAGTGATTATACGGCAAAGAATTTTGCTGAAGGGCTCAGGAACACGCAGGCTCCAGGAGTTGTTCCGCTGCCGCAGGGTGCTGCAATGCAGACACTTATTCCGGGCAAGGCTGAGGGAACAATCATTGGTGGGAATCTTACCATCATCAATTCGTTAGTAGGGACACCGTATGCAATCGATGGCCGTGGTAAGCTCCTGTTCATTGAGGAGGTCGGAGAGTCTCCCTACCGCATCGATCGTGCTTTGCAGCAGCTATGGCAGAGCGGCCTTTTACAGCAGGTCAACGGAATCGTTTATGGTGAGTTTTATGACTGTAATCATGATGTGGATGAGGGAGACTTTACGCTGGATGAAATCCTGACATACTATGGCCGTCTTGCCGGCGTACCTGTTATGAAAGGAATACCGGCAGGTCATGATAAAGATAATTATTTTTTGCCGATGGGTACGCATGCCGTCATGGATGCCCGCCAGGATGGAACGGCTGAACTGATTCTTGATGAGGCATACGCTGAATAATGTTTTTTTACAGCTGATTATGATGAAGTTAGAGAGGGAAAGGATGAATTTTTATGAAAAAATTGTTCTTGCTGCTTTGCATGTTCTTCTTATTTATGTGTACGGCACAGGCGGCGGTACCGGAAGATACAGCGGCATTCCATGATAAATATCAGCTGCAAAAAATGCTGGTCCTGAGCCGGCATAATATCCGCTCCCCATTGGGGAAAACAATCAATCAGCTCACGCCGCATCAATGGGCTGCCTGGACTTCGGCACCGGGGGAGCTTTCTCAGAAGGGCGGCGAGCTGGAGACCATCATGGGACAGTATTTCCGTGAACGTCTGGTCCGCGATAAACTTATCGTGGAGAATGAGCAGCCCGCAGAGGGCGAGGTGCGTTTTTATGCCAACTCAATGCAGCGTACGATTGCTACGGCACAGTATTTTTCCAGCGGCATGCTGCCCGTGGCGAATGTGCGCATTGAGCATAAGTTTGCACCAAGCAGGATGGATCCCGTATTCACGGCGGCATTTACCTATATGAATGATGCTTATCAGGTGAAGGTCATGCAGGAAATGGCAGCCAGGGGAGGCAAAGATGGATTGCGGGGCATTGGTGAGGGACTTGCAGACAGCTACCGGCTGCTGGAGAATACACTTGACAGCAGTCGGTCGGAAGCAGCCCGCACGAATGGCTTTACGGGCTTTCGCAGCGATGATATAGAAATTGTCCTGGAAAACCATAATGGACCGTATGTACTGAATTCTTTGCAAACGGCTATCGGGGTCAGTGATGCGCTGGTGCTGCAATACTATGAAGAGGATGATCCGGTAAAAGCAGCGTTTGGCCATAAGCTTACGGAAACGGAATGGCGGCAAATCAGCCAGCCAAAGGATGTGGGGATGGATGTGATGTGCGGCACTCATGCGGCAGCAGTGAATCTTGCCCATCCTTTGCTGCAGGTGATGCAGCAGGAGCTTTCGCTGGACAGCAGGAAGTTTACTTTTCTTTGTGGCCACGATTCGAACCTTGCCAGTGTAATCGGGGCGCTGGACATCGAGCCCTATACGCTGCCGAACAGTGTTGAGGCGAAAACACCGATCGGTGCGAAGCTTGTGTTTGAAAAATGGCTGGGAAAAGATGGACAGGAGTATGCTTCTCTCAATCTCGTTTACCAGAGCACTGAGCAGCTGCGCAGCCGCACGATGCTTTCTCCTGCTGTACCGCCGATGATTTATCCGCTGCGGCTGCATGGCCTGCAGCAGAATGAAGATGGCTTGTATCGTTTCCGGGATGTCCTGCAGCGTTTTCAGGATACGATGGATGCTTATGAGCAGATGAAGCAGTAGAGAAAATGGTCAATGACTGGCGGCTCGAAGGAGATGTGCAGCTGGAGAAGGGCAGTACGAAAAAGAATCTGCAGGCTTCGGTGATGGTGAAGAAGAGCTGGTGAATTACCATCACTTGCTGCTTTTGATAAATTTTTCTTTATTTTTACAATTTTTGCAGGACTCTTGCGGCTTATGCAAGAAAATATGAAGTATCCGTCAGGAAATGGTTGACTGACAAAATTTTAATGGATAAGGAAGTGGAATTATGCGGACTTTATATCGTTGGACAAGAGAAGGACTGATCCTGATCAGCCTGCTCTTGCTGCTGACTGTTTCGGTATTTGCAGCAGAGCCTCCTGCGGGGAAGACTGTAGAGGGAAGCCTGGTCTGTATCGGAGATGATATGACCGATGCCGTATGGGAAACGGGTAAGGCTCTTCCAGGCTATCCCTATATCGTAAAGCCGGAGGAGCACTGGACAAGCCTGCTGGCTAAGGATCTGTCCGTACCGTTGCTCAATGTCGGGATTGCAGGTCAGCGTACGGATGAGATGCTTGCGCGTTTCCAGAAGGATGTAATTGACTGTCATCCGGACACCTGCATCATTCTTGCAGGGCAGAATGATATCCTGCAGGGACGGCAGATTCAGGACGTTATCCGGAATATTCGTACCATGGTAACACTGTGCAGGAAAAATGATATCTGGCCGGTTTTGGTGTACCTGCCCATCACGGCTCCGGCAGATGCTGTGAATAAGCAGGCGGTGCACCGCGCTGCGCAGATGTTATACGATGCACATAAAGAAATTGCTGAGCAGGAGCATATCACCTTTGTTGATGTGCATAAGACGAAGCTGCAGGGAAACAATGGGGTTCCTTCACTTTATACCATTCGGGACCGGGTCCATTTGAATGCGATGGGACAGGCAATCCTGGCACGTGAGATCCTGGCAGCAATCAATGATATACCGGATCAGATGCCGGTATTGCCGACGAGCGTGAGTGAGTGGCAGGATACAATCAGGCATTATCGGGAGAAGGGCAATACCAAGGGGGCCCTTCGCGCTGCAGAAGATGCTCTGGCAGCTTATCCAAAGGCAGCAGTGCTTTTTGCAGCACGTGCGAATGTTTATCTGGATCAGTCAGATGCAGATAAAGCCGAGGCTGATTTACAGCAGGCGCTGCAGCTGCAGCCGGATTGTATTGATGCCTGGCTGGCCACCGGAGCAAAACGGATGGGCGAGGGAAATGTCAAAAAAGGCAGGGAGGCCTTTGAGCGGGCAGCTGCCATTGAGCCGGGCAATCCGGAAGTTTTTCGCAGCAAGGCATATTACTATGATTTAGGCATTGCAGACTATCCGGAGGCCTTGTCGGATATCAATCATGCAATCCAGCTGGCAGCAGAAGAAGACAAGGAAGAAATGGAATTTACGCGTATAGATATTGAGCTGAGCATGTATCTTTATACGAAGGAAATTGGCGGGCAAATACTGCAGGATACGACGGAACTGCTGGAAGCCAAAGATCTGGAGATCGATAAACGGACGTTTTTGCTGGGGCTGCGTTCTCTGATTTATGAGGAGCAAGGCGCATATGCAAAAGCGCTTGCCGATAATGCGGAGATTATTTCCCTGCGGCAGGGAAATAATAAGAAGCTGAGCGTGGCTTATTCCAGTAAGGCCAGTATTTTGAACGAGATGAAGGAGGAAGCTTTAGCGGCGAAGGCCTATGCACGGGCAGCTGAGCTGGATGCTGAAGTGTATATTCCTTATCATTATCGCAAACTGATCGGAGGTGCATTGAAGTGAACGGAATCAGAAAAATTTTTGCGCGTACAGGCTGTGCTGCGCTGCTGGCTGCATTGCTTTTTCAGCCGGGCAGTGTCCTGGCGCAGGAGTCAGCTGAGAGCCTGCCGGCGTATTATGATCTGCGCCTGAGCGTGCCAAGCGACAGGAATTCCGGCCGTGACCCGCATAAGGTACTGCTCAATCCAATCCGTAACCAAGGGGGGTATGGCACGTGCTGGGCACATGCGGCGATTGCTTCCGTGGAGTCTGATATGTATCTGAAGATGCAGCAGGCAGGGATTCCTTATGATGTGGATGACAATACGGTCAATCTTTCCGAGTGGTATCTGGCCTGGGTGTCACGCTGCAGCCCAATCGGACTGGCTCAGGATTCGATTGCGCATATCGTTAGCCCGGTGGATGTGGAGAATTACCGTAAACCGCTGGCGTCAAAGGTTTATGAGGGCGGATTTTCCATGATGTTCATGGAGTTCATGACAGCCAATAAGGCAAGCCTGGCGGCTGAGGACTCCGATGCCGATGAACAGCTCCTGCAGCGCCTGCGTGCGCCGGAGACCTATAAGCCGCAGGTGGCACAGCTCAAGAATCTATATTCAATTTTGCAGCATGATGACATCGTGCCGGATGACATCCCGGTGATCAAAGAGCAGATCATGAAATATGGTGCGGTCATCGTAGGTCTTGCTTCACGTGATATGTCGCAAGATATGCATGAGAAAAATTTCTTTCTGCCGGAGAAGGTAAAACAGGATCATGCAGTAAACATTGTCGGCTGGGATGATGACTATGATTTTTCGCAGACGGATCTGCCGCAGAAGCCCCTGCACAAGGGAGCATGGATTATCCGCAACAGCTGGGGTACGCAATGGGCGGATCAAGGGTACTGCTATATATCCTATGAAGATAAAAATTTAACGGTAACATCTGCTGTCGATGCTGATCTTGATCTTGGTGCAGTTTCCTCGATTGATACAAATCAGCGTGATTTTTCCTTTTATATGTTGTACTGTACGGATGAATTGCCATCGGCATGGTTTGCTGACAGTGAGGAAAATGAACAGAGCAGTTTCCTGAAACGTGTCGGCTTTTATGCGGCCAATGATGGCCTGAGCTATACCATTGAGGTGCGTACGGGCTCGGATACTCCGGAAAAAGGCAAGCTGGTCTATACCCAGAAGGGGATTTTCGGCCAGGATGGGACGCCGGCCTGGTCGGGCTATCGCACAGTGGAGCTGCAAAAATATGTCTTCCTGCCGGCTGGTACACACTATACGGTGAGTGTACGGCTCGAGAATCCCGGGGGGAAGGTCAATCTGTTCATGGCACCGCAGATTGGCGAGAAGCCAAAAGCGTATGTCAACAGCTATATCCGGGTTGGTGATGAGGCAGAATGGCATAAGACGCTTTCTTCAGAAACACCTTTGCCGGACAAGCCAATGCCTTACGGAATTGCGTTTGGCTCTGTGGTACAGCGTGAATATGTCAAGAATGCACAGGAAGCCATGGGACAGGACTTCACTGTAGCGTCTTT
>CAZTAP010000160.1:0-5859 GCA_964611665.1 uncultured Selenomonadaceae bacterium
TTTCTTTCTTTATCCCTTTACCTTGTGAAAATGTATTTTCATTATAGCACAGAATACAAGAAGAATAAATAGGACAACGAAAAAAAGAGAAGATACTCTGCAGTATCTTCCCTTTTCCCATCCCTCATATGGACAGCTTTACAACAGCCTTCATTCCCGGACGCAAGGTAAAGTCCGTAGTTGTCGGCAAAGAAATCTTTATCGTGATCTTATTCGGATCGGTTGCAGGCTGTGTGCCCTCTGTACTTTTTTGCTTTCCAGCTGTTCCCGTATCCGAATTATCCGCATGGTTCCCATTGCTGCCCTGTACTGCAGAATCATCTGTTTGCTGATCATCGGCAGCAGGAACCGCAGCC
This sequence comes from uncultured Selenomonadaceae bacterium, assembly GCA_964611665.1. Taxonomy (GTDB): domain Bacteria; phylum Bacillota; class Negativicutes; order Selenomonadales; family Selenomonadaceae; genus CAZTAP01. The sequence continues at coordinate 357 of CAZTAP010000160.1, forward strand.
TCAGTCTGCGGTGCATCCTGCGGATCTATGATGTCCAGGATTGTTCCCTGCAAATTATGACCATCGATCACATAGGAAACGAACTGCCCCAGTCGTGCCTTATCCTTCTGGCTTCGCGTAACAGAAGCCTCCAGCCAGATATTGCCCGCATCTCCGATATTGACGATTGTCTGGCCAGCTTTTACATCTGACCCCACCGCGGTATCCGTATAGTATACAGTACCCGCTACTGGTGCAACGATATCGGTCGCCTGAGCATCCTGCTTTGCAGTTTCCAGGGCAGCTTCAGCCTGCTTCACCTGCAGCTCAGCCTGTTTCAGGACCTCCGGACTTGTCGGCTGAATACTTGTATGATAGCTGGCCGATGGTGTACTCTGCACTGTTACTGAAGGTGCAGAGGAAGCTGCTGCTTCTGCTGCATTATAATCAGCCTCAGCCTGATCACGCTTGACTGCACTGATTGCACCCATCTCAAAAAGCTGGTTCATACGATTCAGCCTGGCTCTTGCCTGAGCTGCTTCAGCACGTGCTGCACTGTTATCCGTTGGAACACTCACGACAGGTGCAGGTGCTGCAGATGGCTGCGACACAGTAGAGCCTGCCTTGAGCTGCTCAAGATTCTGTTTAGCCAGATCCACGGTTTGCTGCAGCTGCTGCAGCTGATCATCCGTAATATTGACCTTAATATGCGCAATGACATCCCCGGCTTCTACATGTGCGCCATCCTCAACCAGAAGCTCTTCCACTGTACCATCTGCTCTGGCCTTCGTACTTACCATCGTGCTCGTAACCTTCGCATCATAAACGGTCAGATAAGCATGATGATGCTGATAGAACCAGACACCGCCCGCACAAAGGAGTGCGAGGACCAACAGCCCTGCCAGACCATATTTTACAATATAATTTACTTTCTTTGTAATATCAACTTCCAAAAGAAAACCCCCTATAATCTCCCAATCTCGCACAAAGGCGCGCAGCGATTCGCAGCTGCGCGCCTAATCCGTCATATAGTTTTACTTGACCTGTGCAGCAATGACTTCCCGGGCTTTTTCGAAGGCCTGCGGGAGATTTTCTGGTTTTTTGCCGCCAGCCTGTGCCATATCCGGACGACCGCCGCCGCCGCCGCCGACCATGGCTGCTGCTTCTTTCACGATCTTTCCGGCATGAATACCAAGTTTGACAGCCTCCTTACTGGCCTTGACCACAAGACTGACCTTGCCGTCATGGACAGCTGCAAGCACGACAACACCATTCGTGAGCTTTTCCGCTGTCATGTCAGCAATGCTTCTGAGCTCATCCATATCTGCAGCCTCTACCTGGCCGCTTACTGCCTGGACAGCACCATAGCTCTGGACATCCTCCATGAGCCTGCCCGCATCTTCTTTAGCGCGTTCAGCACTTACCTCAGCAAGCTGCTGCTGCATCTCCTTATGTTCAGCAAGCAATGCATCTACATGCGCAAGGACATCTTCCTCACGGCATTTGAGCTTGCTTGCAGCATCCCTGAGCTCCTGCAGTTTTGCATTTGCATAATCCAGTGCAGCTTTGCCTGTGATGGCCTCGATGCGGCGAACACCAGAAGCAACACCCGTCTCACTGATGATCTTGAACATACCGATCTGACCGATATTAGCAACATGAGAACCCGCACAAAGCTCCATGCTGAATTCCGGAACTTTGACGACTCGAACGACATCACCATATTTTTCACCGAAAAGTGCCATAGCACCAAGGGATTTTGCTTCATCAATATTCATATGAGAAATCTCGACATCCTTGCCCTTAAGAATTTCCTCATTGACAAGTTCTTCAACATCAGCAAGCTGCTGCGCAGTCACCGGCTCAAAATTCGAAAAGTCAAAGCGCAAACGTTCCGGCGTTACAGAAGAACCAGCCTGATTGACCTGATCGCCGACAACACGCTTCAAAGCTGCCTGCAGCAAATGCGTTGCCGTATGATTGCGTGCGGAAGCAAGCTTCTTCGTCTGATCTACATCAATCTTTACCTGATCACCGACCTTAAGCAAACCTTCCTCTGCGTCCGCAATATGATAAATCGTTCCATCCGGAAGCTTCTTGGCATTGCTCACCTGAATGCGCCCGAACTCACTCGTAAAGAGACCCGCGTCGCCGACCTGGCCGCCGCCTTCTGCATAAAACGGTGTCCTGTCGAGAATGATTCCTGCTTCTTCACCATCGCTGAGCTCACTGACCAGTTTGCCATCCTTCCAGATTGCAACAACCTTCGCTTCTTTGGCTTCCGGATCAGACAAGAGTTTACTCGTATCGATGCTGCTGAGATCCGGTACAGCCACACGCTGATTTGCCTGACGTGCTGCACGGGCACGGTCACGCTGTTCCTGCATAGCCCGATCAAAGCCAGCCTTATCCAAAGTAACATCATTTTCATGCAGGATTTCATCGGTAAGCTCCCAAGGGAAGCCAAAGGTATCATAAAGCTGGAAGCCGATTTCTCCAGCAAGCTCCTGCTTACCGGCAGCCTTCAGTTCAGCGATATGCCCATTCAGAAGTTCCATGCCCTGCGCAAGCGTAGCTGCAAAACGATCTTCTTCCAGACTGATGACCTTCTTGATATAGTCCTGTTTATTGACGAGCTCCTCAAAATCAGCAGCTCCCTTATAGATGTTCACAACTGCATCGACTGCACCTTCAAGGAACTTAGCCGTGATGCCGAGCATACGGCCATGACGTACAGCGCGGCGCAAAATACGGCGCAGTACATAGCCTCTTCCTTCATTGGAAGGTAGAATGCCATCCATGATCATGATGGCCATACTGCGTGCATGGTCAGCAATGACTTTGAGTGAAATATCCTTCTGTTCATCCTCGCCATAGGTTACGCCAGCGACCTTTGCAGCGTATTCAATGATGGGGAACAAAAGATCTGTCTCAAAATTCGTCTTTTTGTTCTGTACAACAGATGCAATGCGCTCAAGCCCGCAGCCGGTATCGATGTTCTTATGAGCCAGCGGCTTATATTCGCCATCCTCCGTACGATCATACTGCGTGAACACCAGATTCCAGATTTCAAGATAACGGTCACAATCACAGCCAACCGCACAATCCGGACTGCCGCAGCCGCGTTCTTCACCAAGATCGATGTAGATCTCCGAATCCGGGCCGCACGGTCCAGGACCGATTTCCCAGAAATTATCATCCAGCTTGACAATATGATCCTGTGGGAAACCTGGCTGTGCGCGCCAGATTTCAGCTGCCTCTTCATCCTTTGGATAAATCGTTACCCAGAGCTTCTCCTTTGGCAGTTCTACAACTTCCGTAAGGAACTCCCACGCCCAGGGGATTGCCTCACCCTTGAAGTAATCTCCGAAAGAAAAGTTGCCGAGCATCTCAAAATACGTCTGATGACGTGCGGTGCGGCCGACATTCTCAATATCGCCCGTACGCACACAGCGCTGACTCGTCGTGATGCGCGTACGAGGCGGCTTCATCTTTCCGGTAAAAAACGGCTTAAACGGTGCCATACCAGCACCAATCATTAATAATGTCGGGTCATTTTCCGGAATCAAAGACGCACTTGGCAGTCTCAGATGGCCCTTTTTCTCCGCAAAGAACTGCAAATAAGCTTCACGGAGTTCATTCCCTGTCATATACTTCAAAACACTCTACCCCCACTGAATAAGGATTTATTTTTATCAATATCTAAATTAGTATAGCACATAATACAACAGAAATTCCAGTCATTTACTGTATTTCTGGGATTTTAATCTTTTTCAGGACTCTTTTCCCCAAGCAAAGCAAAAAGCTCCTCTTCTGAGAGGATTTCGATTCCAAGCTCCTGAGCCTTCTGAAGCTTACTGCCAGCGGCCTCTCCCGCCACCAGATAATCCGTCTTTTTCGAGACACTGCCGGTCATACGGCCGCCGTGTGCTTCGATGAGTGCAGCGGCTTCCTTGCGGCCAAGCGTAGGGAGAGTCCCTGTCACCACAAAGCTCTTCCCGGAAAGGACTTCATCAACCAGGCCGCTGTCCTGCAATACCATATTGACCCCGGCTTTTTGAAATGCCTGCAGCAAAGACTGATTCTGTGCATTGCCGAAATAGGCCGCAAGTGCCTCAGCACTCACGCTTCCCATATCACGTACCTCAAGAATCTCTTCTGCAGAAGCCGTAGAAAGCTTCTGCAGAGAGCCAAAGTGCAGCATGAGCTCACGGGCAGCGGCACGGCCGATCCCGGGGATGCCCAATCCGGTAAGCAGCTGCTGGGGCTCATTCTTTCTGGATTTTTCAATGGCTTCAAGAAGCTTGTCCGTATTTTTCTCCTTGCCAATAAGTCCTTTTTCTACAAGCTCATCCCGATGCTCCGCAAGCTGGTAAATATCCGCTATGTTATGCAAATAACCCGCTTCGATGAGCGCTTTGATATACGCAATGCCGAAGCCCTTGATATCCATAGCGGAACGGCTGACAAAATTCGCCAGATGATTTTCCAGCTGTGCCGGGCAGTTTGGATTCTGACATTTGACATCTGCTGTATTTTCCTCCCGTATGGCTGCAAAGCCGCAGATTGGACAGGTGTCACCGATTTGGAAGGGAACCGTACCAGCCGGCCGCTTCTCCTTGAGCACGGTCTTGATTTTCGGGATGATCTCACCGGATTTATAAACAAGGACGGTATCCCCCAGACGGACATCGAGATGATCGATGAAATCCTGATTATGCAGGGTTGCACGCTCTACATTCGTACCGCAAAGACGAACCGGGTCGAAAACAGCCGTAGGCGTGATGCGTCCTGTACGCCCAACAGAAAGCTCGATCTGACGAATGATGGTTTCCTTTTCTTCCGGCGGATATTTATAGGCGATAGCCCAGCGTGGAACCTTCGAAGTAGCGCCGAGTACTTCCCTGTCTGTCAGGCTGTTGAGCTTGACTACTGCTCCATCGATATCATAGGCAAGCTCGCCGCGGGATTCGCCGATTCTTTCGATTGCGTCCCAGACCTCATCAGCCGTATGGCAAACCGTATAGTTATGGATAACCGTAATCCCCTGCTTTTTCATAAAGGCATAGGCATCGGTATGCGTGGCAAACGCACGGCCCTGTACTGTCTGCAGATTGAAAATAAACAGCGAAAGCTGACGTTCCTTCGTAATCCGGCTGTCGAGCTGCCGCAGTGTCCCGGCAGCACAGTTGCGTGGATTCGCAAAAGGCTTGAGCCCCAGAAGTTCCTGCCGCTCATTGACTGCTTCAAAGGCAGACTTAGTCATATAGACCTCACCACGGATTTCAAAATACGGCAGTTTATCCCTGAGTGTCTTTTTGACATCACGGATCACACGCGCATTCTCAGTTACATCCTCGCCCTGAATAATCCCGTCACCGCGTGTAATGGCCCGCACCAGCTCACCATTTTCATAGCGAAGGGCCATGGAAAGCCCGTCAATCTTCTCTTCTACGACAAATTCCGGTTCCACCAGTGTATCCTGCAAAGAATGAACAAAATCATCGACCTCGCCGCGTGAAAA
>CAZTAP010000161.1:0-5838 GCA_964611665.1 uncultured Selenomonadaceae bacterium
ATGGAAATTCAGACAAGTAATTCGCCTAGGTATTTCGTGCACGCTGTACTAGTTCTAGGCAAGCATCATTTTCAATTTCCTGTTTAGCTGCTTCGGTTTGAATTACTCGTTTCCTGGATAGATGGCCTGCAAACTGTTGCTCGTCTGCTCTTAGACAAAAAAGCTCCCTTTATAAATGCAGTGTATTGTCTCACTGCATTTATAAAGGGAGCATATCTCTCACAAATAAGAAACGATTTTTACAATATATTTAGTTAATGTAATGCCAGCAAAAAATTCTTCATCAGAGATTTCCCATCTGGTGTCAGGATTGACTCCGGATGGAATTGCATTCCCTGGATATCATACTCCTTATGCCGGATACCCATAATTGTGCCATCAGACAGCTCTGCGGTAATCTCCAGACAATCCGGCAGACTTTCCCTCTCGATGATCAAGGAATGATAGCGTCCAACCTCAACGCCTTGCGGAAGCCCTGCATAGAGACCTTTTCCCATATGCCGGAGCTTCGATACCTTTCCATGGATGATTTCCCCGGCCCGCACAATTTTTGCACCAAATACCTCGCCGATTGCCTGATGACCAAGACAGATGCCGAGAATTGGCAGTTTGCCCTTCATTCTTTGGATCAATTCTTCCGTGATGCCTGCATCCTTTGGCACGCCCGGACCTGGCGAGAGCACGATAGCTTCATAGTTCCTCTGCTCGACCTCCTCTGGTGTGATCTGATCGTTGCGGATGACTTCAACCTCAGCGCCCAGTTCTGCAAGTACCTGATATACATTATAGGTAAACGAATCATAGTTATCTAAAAGCAACAACATCGTTTTCAACCTCCTCTACTACTTCAAACATTGCCTTGGATTTCTGCAGGATTTCCTGATACTCATTTTCTGCTATGGAATCTGCTACGATACCGGCACCGGACTGGATGACTGCAGTATCATCATTTTCAATGCGCATGGTACGCAGCGTGATGCACATATCCATATTGCCGCAAAAATCCATGTAGCCGACGGTTCCGGCATAGGTGCTTCTCTTGACGGCTTCCAGCTCGTTGATAATCTCCATAGCGCGCAGCTTCGGTGCTCCGCTTACCGTACCCGCCGGAAAACATGCTTTCAGGACATCCATCGGCGTATATTCCGGCTTGAGCTTGCCGACAATCTCGGAAACTAAATGAACAACGTGGCTAAACTTCTCAATTTGACGCAACTTCGTTACCTGCACCGTTCCTGCTTCACTGATGCGTCCAATATCATTGCGGGCCAGATCGACCAGCATAGAATGCTCTGCGCATTCTTTCGTATCTGCCTGCAAATCTGCTGCGAGAGCCTGGTCTTCTTCTTCACTTTTGCCGCGCTTCCTTGTTCCCGCGATAGGATACGTATAAATCTTATCTCCGGTTACCTTGACCAGCATTTCTGGTGAAGCCCCGACGAGCTTTACACGGTCAAAGTTCAGATAGAACATATACGGGGATGGATTGACCTGGCGCAGACGACGGTAAAAATGAAAGCAGGGCTTCGTAATCTTCTCCCGGAATTGCCTGGATGGCACAATCTGAAAGATGTCGCCGGCGAAGATATGCTCCTTGGCTGTCCGGATGGCCGAAAGAAAAGCTTCTGGTGCCTTGCCGTAGCGTTTGAGGAAATCCACCTTTTCTGCGCGTTTGGCTGGCTTTGCCTCCGGCATATGGACCGGCTCTGCAAGCTTTTGCAGCAAAGCGGCCATTTTCTCTTTGGCAGCTGCATAGGTCTCGTCCAGATTCCCTTTGTTATTGACAAGATACAGCAGACGCGCAGAGTTCTTCATCTGGTCAAAAACGACCATGACCCGGCAAAGCATAAACTGCCCGAGGAGCTCTTCTTCATCAGGTTCCAGCCCGCGCACACGGTCAAAGGTCGAGACGATTTCATAGTTCAGATATCCGACCAGTCCGCCATTGGCAAGCGGCAGCAGTTTGTCCTCCACCGCTGGCTGATAAGCTGCCATATAGGCCTTGATTGTTTCAACCGGAGTACCGTCCATACAGCGCATCAGGTCATTTTCCTTGATCATGAGTTTGTGTTTGAACACCTGCATGCGTACAAACGGTTCTGCACCGATAAAGGAATAACGGCCCATATTCTGATGGCTCGTATCCACAGATTCCAAAATAAAGCCCTTTTTCTCTCCCACCAGCTTGTAATAAACGGAAACCGGTGTATCCAGATCCATCGAGACCTCCGTAGAGAGTGCGACAAGATTTGCTTTCTGTGCCAGTTTTTTAAATTCTTCCAAAGAAGGTTTTACCTTTAATTCCATCATACTTCATCGCTCCTTATACAAAAATAACCATTCCGCATCTGTATAGATTACCTATACAAGGGCGAAATGGTTTTCACTGTGCCACCTTGCTTCAAGTTCATTTTTCCAATAAAAAAATCCATCTCGACCGTTACGGGACGAAATGGATTCGCTATACCACCTGTAAAATGAACTTCTTATCCAGTACGGGAGAAGACTCCGATACCTTAGCCATATAACGGCGGCAGCCGTTCCAGCCTACTCGCCGAAGCTTTGGGTGGACTCTCACAGGACCATTCACAATACGCTCTTTGCCGGTCATCACACCTCCGGAATCCCCGGTCACCGACTCGCTGAAGAAAAGTATGTATCCCTACTATTTCCTGTTCACTGATTTTAGTTGTTAAGTTGTAAACACCAACAAAACCATTGTATAACAAAAATTTATTGATGTCAAGGTGAAATATGGGGGAATGACGGCGTTATAGAGAAAGGTGTATTAAAAAGATTGTAATGAATTTTTTTAGGAAAGATGTTTTTCCATATGAATATGTGGGCAATACTCATCATAATAAATATCACCAGATGCCCGATAGCCTGATTTTGTATAAAAATCTTTGACCCGTTCCTGAGCAGACAAGCAGATGAGTTTGCCGCCATCTTTGCGGATACTTTCCTCAATCACTTGTAAAATATCTTTGCCAAGGTGTTGACCGCGTGCTTTTTTTCGTACAGCCAGACGTCCCAGGATATAGGTATCCGGGGCATCGTCTGGAAAATAACGACAAACAGCTATCGGCTGGTTGTTTTGATAAAAAACAAGATGTGCAGTGGTATCTAAATCATCTATCGTATCAAATTCATTTTCGAAATGCTGTTCATCTACAAATACTTCTTGTCGTATGAGTTTAGCATCTTTTGAAAGCATATACATTTTTTTATAGTCCATGCAGCGTTGTCCTCCCACAGGTTAGTTTTTATCTTGTAGCATACGTTATTCTTATGGCCTTGTCAATATACAGAAAATCAGTATATTCTCTTCCGCTGTCATCGATTCCGGCTCCAAACACAAAAAGCACACCGCCGTCAAAACCCGCTGCCTCATACCAGGCTTACTCAACACTTATTTGCCCGCTTTTTTGCTGACTCACTAACAGGCTCATGATAATAAGAACAGCTCCAACTATACCATAAATGTCCATTTGTTCCTGCAAAAAAACACAGCCCAGGACAGCTGCAACAACTGGATTCAATGCACAAAACATCCCTGCCCGTTCTGCAGACACATAACGCTGTGCTACGGGCTGCAGCGTAAAGCCAAACGCACTGCAAACGAATGCCAGTACCAGAAGAACACCCCAATCCTGCATCGTAGCAGGTAATGCTGCATGCTCAAAAAATACGGCTGCGGTTATACTGAATAAACTTACAAAACCTAAGCCTAATATGCCAATGATAAACGGAGATTCTTTCCGGACAATGAAACTTGTCGCCAAAATCCAGACAGCATAAAGCACAGCTGCCAGCAAACAATAAACAATTCCAATAGACAATATGGCTCCTTCAGACATACGCTCAGGCTGGAACACCAGCAGTCCAACCCCCAGCAAGATTACAGCTGACAAAACCAGATCCTTGCGCCGCGGCCATCTATGACAGATTACTGCTTCAAGCAATGGTACAAAAACAACCGCCGTATTCTCCAAAAAAGAAGCCAGAGACGACGTGACCGATTGCAGTCCTAGAAGTTCACACGTCATGACGCAAAACAATATTGCACCAAGCAATGCACTTTTCCAGAGCACGTTCCAATTGATTTCCTCTGCCTTTCGCCAAAACAGGATACCTAAAAGCAAAAACGCGAGAAGAAAGCGTATCCCTAGCAGAGTAAATGGCTCCATGCTTTCCAGACCAATCTTTTCAAACAAATAGGATATGCTGCGCGCTGCGATAACAGCTGCCAGCAATAATTCTGCACATCTCACATTCATAGAGTTTCTCTCCCTTGCATTTTATTCATTCATAGTATACGATGAAATCAGGTATGCAAAAAGCGAAAATAAATCACATGCTCTGTGAGTTATTCTCATATTACAAGAGAGATGAACATTCTATGGATACAGAAAAAAGCAGGATTTTGTTAAAAATCATTGAAACCGGCAGCTTTTCTCGAGCAGCAGAACTGCTTGGTTATACGCCATCTGGTATCAATCGCATGGTTAAAAGCATGGAAGAAGAAACTGGTTTCCCGCTTTTTACCAGAAGTCAAAAAGGCGTTTGCCTCACAACAGAGGGCAAACGCCTGCTTCCAATCTTTCGGGAACTTGTGCATTGGCAGAAACAGCTTGATCAACTTTGCGCAGATATCTGCGGCCTTGAAACCGGACACCTGACAATTGGCACATACTACAGCACAGCAGCCTGCTGGCTGCCTCAAATCATTCAAACCTATCAATCAAGCTGGCCCGGCATTCAAATTGATTTATGTGAAGGAGGCAACAGCGACCTCACGAAGAAACTGGAAAGCCGGCAGCTTGACTGCTGTTTCTTCAGTGAATATCACGGGCAATGTGACTGGCTGCCGCTGCGGCAGGATGAACTTGTTGCCTGGCTGCCAAAAGACCATCCCTTGGCAAATGCTGCACAGTTTCCACTAGAAGCTTTGAACGATATCCCCTTTATTCAACCACTGCCTGAACAAAACACCGATTTAGAACGTTTACTGAGCACACACCATCTCACACCTAACGTCCGATTTACCACCAGCGATAACTATACTGCCTATTCTATGGTTTCTGCCGGATTAGGTATGAGTTTGAACAACGCTCTTATGGCACGCAGCTGGAACGGGCCAGTTGCCATTCTGCCCTTCGACCCGCCGCAATACATTACGCTGGGCATTGCTCTCCCGTCTTTAGCACAGGCCTCACCTGCATTAAAGAAATTTATCGGTTGTGCCAAAAGCGTCATAGCTTCACTTCATCCATAATCAGATCAGCAGCTTGCCTGATTATGGAAACAACTTTTCCGCGCACAGGATATTACCTCGTCATACGCCTGCTTTGTCCAATCATCAAACAGAACCCACAGCACATCTGTAAATGCTTCCGGATGCTCTTTAATAAAGGCTTGCACTGTCTTCACCGCAATTCCAGCCGCCTGCTTCACCGGATAAGAATATACTCCCGTTGAGATGGACGGAAATGCCACGCTGCGGATACCGTGCTCCATTGCCAGCTGCAGCGAGCTGCGATAACATTCAGTCAGCAGCTCCGCCTCACCAGCATGCCCGCCATGCCAAACGGGACCGACTGTATGAATGACATAGTCACAAGGCAGTTGATATGCCTTGGTGATTTTCGCCTGCCCGGTCGCACAACCATGCAAATTCCTGCATTCTGCCAAAAGCTCCGGACCGGCCGCACGATGGACAGCACCATCCACGCCGCCACCGCCCAGCAGGCTGTTGTTCGCCGCGTTGACAATTGCGTCCGCATAATGTTTTGCTGTGATATCCCCTTGCTGTGTTCTCAAAATAGTCGCCGCCAT
>CAZTAP010000162.1:0-5771 GCA_964611665.1 uncultured Selenomonadaceae bacterium
AGCACAAAATGCTATATAAAGAATACTACAATCCGAAAGATTTTACTATAGTAAAATGTCACAAAAATAAATTTTCAATCATAAAATTTTGCGGTAAATATAGCCTGCAATCAGTATCTGCAAAACCACCAGCCCTGCCAGCAGACCGAAGGAAACATACAGGCTCGTCTGATGTGCCACGAAGCCAATGACGGCCGGTCCCATGAGAATGCCCAGATAGCCCAGTGTACTCACCGCGGATACTGCCATATTGATCGGCATGACCTTCTGCTTGCCCAGAAGCGAATAAAAGATCGGCACGATATTCGCGCTGCCAATGCCGATGGCAAAGAACCCTGCATACAAAAGCACCTGCCAGGGCGAAAAGATCACGAGCAAAAAACCGGCTGCGGACAGCATGCCGCCGCCCAGGACAATGACCTTGCCGCCGAAGCGCTGCACAAGCCAGTCGCCCGTGAGCCGCATCATGAGCATCGCCGCAGAGAACACCGCAAAGCCCGTACCTGCCATCGAGATGTCCATGTGCTTGAGCGTGGTGAGAAATACACCGCCCCAGTCCATAACAGCTCCTTCAACGAGGAAGGCAATGCAGCAGATGACCCCCACAAAAGCCACGATGCCGCGTGGTATGGCAAAGAGTGCCGCACCATCCTTTTCCCCGCCATAGGGCAGCAGATAACGCACAAAAATGGCCAGCACGATAAACATCAGCGCTGCGGCGCAAAGCGTTGCCTGCACCGGAGTAAAGCCCAGGCTCAGCCAGACGCCAAAAGCACCTGCCCCGGCAAAGCCGCCCACGCTCCAAAGTGCATGGAACCCTGACATCAGGCGCCTGCCCGCTGCCTTTTCAACAATGACCGCCTGGATATTCACCGTGACATCCAGCATGCCCATGACTGCGCCGAAGGCCAGCAGTGCAGGGACCGCCAGCCAGAAGGAAGCAACCTGGCTCAGCGCAAAGAGCAGCAGGGCATAAATGCTTGCCACCACCGCCAATACCCTGCGGCAGCCAAAACGTGCTGCTGCAATGCCGGAAAGCGGCATGGTAAGCAAGGAGCCAATGCCGATGCACAGGAGCAGCATGCCCAGCACGCCCTCATCGATCTGCAGCCTTGCTTTGAGCAAAGGCACCAGCGGTGCCCAGGAAGCAGCCCCGAAGCCGCCGACAAAAAACAAGGCGCGTGTCGCATGCTGCTGCCAGAGCCCCGGTTTTTCCTGAGCTGCCTGTCTTACTGCTGTTTCCGTCATCAAAGCACCTCCCCGCCGCGCTGCCCGACGAGCTCCCGGATACGGTCATACGCATTCTTCGGAGCTGGATGTCCCAGCGTGCCAAGCCGGATTGCCGGCTTCGCCCTGCCATGGAAATCGCTGCCTGCCGTAACCAGCAGCTGATGCTGCGCGGCAAGCCCTGCATAGAATTTTTTTGTCTCCTCATCATGATAGTTGCTGTATGCTTCGATGCCATCGATGCCTGTCCGGATGATGGATTCCGTCACTGCTGCATTCCGTCCGATATTCGCTCCGGGATGGGCAAGAACTGCTGCCCCGCCATTTTCCTGAATGGCATAGACGGCCGCAGCCAGCGAAACGTAATACATGGGCACATAGGCAGGCTTGCCCTGCGCACAGAATTCCCAGAAAAAGTTCACGAGCGGATTATCGCTTTTCGCACCGCCCGCACGGAATGGCAGCAAAAGCTCATTTCCATCATTGCGGGAATCTGCATAGACAACTTCTGCAATCATCTCCGCTACGATTACGCCATTTTTTGCCTTTGACCTGACCTGCTCTTCATCAAAGAAAAATCCCAGTTCTTTGACCTTTTCCACCAGCTGGTCAGATGCCTCAAGCTCCTGCTGATGCACATTATCCGCAATTTCCCGGATGGCTGCCGCACCACGCCGGACGCCATAGCCCAGCAGATGGAAATTCCGCCCTTCATGGGCACAATCGATCTCAATCGCCGGGAAAAAACGTATATTGAGCTTTTTCGCTGCCTCTGCTGCTTCATCGACGCCCCGCATCGTATTGTGATCCGCCAGCGCCGCCGCCCGGATACCAGCTTCCGCGCACATCTCCATGAGCTTTGCCGGAGCAAACTCCCCATCCGCGCTATAGCCCGAATGCATATGCAAATCCAACCATGTTTCCATTTTCATTCCTCATTTCTCTTTATGCAAATATTCCATAGCCAGCTCAGCTATGCCCCGGCCATAATCCTCATAGATGGAGGACTTTACTTCAAGCTCAGGCAGGAACTCCTGCGCAAATCGATCTGCTGCGAGCTGCCGGATAGTCTCCAGCTGCTCCGTCTGCAGGCGCTCATGATACAGGATGAGCCGGTGCGGGTTCCATGTCACCGCAAAAAGCACAATAAGCTCTGCAATACGGCGGAGCATCGTACTGCCCTGTCCCGAAATCACGCCATCACCACTCCAGAAACGCAGGCGGCTGCCGATTTCACCAGCCATACCATCCCGGCCTTTATAGACCTTTCCCCGCAGGGAAATTCCTGCTCCGGGCGGATAGTTCTGCGGCAGATAGATACCGACTACGGTCTCCTCCCTGCCCTGCTCTCCCAAAGCTGCTGTACAGCCAAGCACCGCCGCGTTGATATCATTCCCCAGATATACCGGACAGCCAAAGGCTTCCTTCAGCAATGCACAAAACGGCAGATTCTGCAGCTCCGGATAATCGATGACTGCCAGTCTGCCTCTGACCTCCATGCCCGGCAGGCCGACAACCACAGCCGTGATCTGCCTGTACCGCGCAAAATAAGGCTGCAGCACCCGCTGAAAGAGCCCGATGGTTATATGCTCCGGCTGAAGCTCCTGTTTTTCCAGTGCATTCCCCAGCATATCCTGCAGCGCAATGAACATCGTGTCCCTGCCGGCCTTCTCATGCATATATACCGTCAGCGCCAGCCGGTGCCGTGCATTGTAGACATACTGCTGTGCCGGACGGCCGCCGGAAGAAGACACTTCTTCTGCCCGCAGCACTTCTCCGGCTGCAAGCAGCTCCTGCAGCAAAGCATTGACCGTAACAACACTGAGTCCGGAAAGCTCTGCAGCCTGCGGCTTTGTAAGTACGCGCGCCTGACGCACGACATTTCGCAGAAGTGCAAGATTCTTATTGCGCAAATCTTTCTTATCCATAGCATCCTCCATTAGTAAAGTTACTTTATAAAGTTACTTTACTATCAAACCAGAGAAAAGTCAAGACTTATTTTGCCGGCACCCATTTTTCCTTTCCCTGCTGCTCCCTGCGATAATCACGCGGCGTACAGCCCTTTTCCCGCAAAAAAAGCTCGGCAAAATAGCTTGGGCTGTTGAAGCCGCAGGCCAGCGCGATCTCTGTGATGCTGCGCGTCGCATCACTTAACAGATGCATGCCGACCTGCAGACGATAATCATTCAGAAAAGCAATCGGTGTCCTGCCCAGATACGTCTGGAAAACCGCACAGCACTTGCTGCGGCATACGCCTCCGGCCCGGGCAATATCCGACAAGGCAAGCTTCTCCGCATAGTTCTGATAGATATACGCAACCATCTTCTTATATGCTGCAAGATTCAGATCCGATGGCTTTTCCTTGACCAGCAGCGCCTGGCCCAGCAAACGAAACCAGGCCAGCCAGAGTGCATAGGCCCTGCTCATAAACTCCAGTTCATACCCCGGCCACATCTCTTTGGTAAGCGGCAAAAATGCATCCATACAGGCCAGCACCTCCTGATCTGCAGGATTGCCTGCAGAAAAAAACGTCTCCGTCAGATAAGGGTGCTGCAGGATGACATCTACATATCTGGCTTTGATCTCCGCATTGCCGGCCAAAAGCTCAGGCCGGAACAAGACACAGAGATACCGGCAATCCGTACCATCCGCAGAATAGCCATAATGCGGCTGACGGGAATTCACCAGAACAGCATCCCCTTCCTCCACGAGGAATTCGCGGCCATTGACCTGATACGAAAAGTGCCCCTGCAGAGCCTTCATGATTTCGATATCGTCATGCCAATGCGCAAGCGCCCTCATCCCGGAAAAATACGACATGCGGCCAATTCGGGCATAAATCGGGATATTGGAATTCTCATAATGAACAATTTCTGCAGCATCCTCCAAAACTTTCAAATTTGGCATCTGCTCACCTCCATGCATACGATTGTTATAGTTTCAGCGCATATTCCGCTAGAATCAGGCAGTCTATTTATACTATCATTATAGATAATAAAGTATTACAATTCAATGAAAAACTTCTCAGGAGGCATTCCCATGAAAAAAATCATCGCACTTGATATTGACGGCACCCTCTATAACCGTGATAAAAAAATCACACCGAAAACGAAAGCATCCCTGCTGCAGGCACAGGAAAAAGGCTGCATCCTCGTACTGGCCTCCGGCCGGCCGACCGCCGGCCTAAAGCCCATCGCCGATGAGCTGAAGATGGATCAGTATCACGGCCTGCTGCTTGCCTACAACGGCGGCGTTGTCACTGACTATACAACAGGCCGCGTCATTTACAGCAATACCATCCCGAACCTTCTGGCCAGACGCCTGCTGCGCCATCTGGAAGCCTCTCCGGTCAATCCCATCGTCGATGACGGAACCACGATCTATACAACGGACCCGCAAAGCTTCCAGGTTCCCTATGAAAGCAGCTCCAACCACCTGAATATCCGGCAGGTAGCCAATGTACATGATGCAATAACCTTCGATCCGGCCAAAATCCTCATCGCTGCCAATAAGGACACCCTCGCAATCGAAACCGCCTATATCAAAGAGCCCTTCCAGGATGAGCTTTCCTTCGTCCTGTCCGCACCCTTTTATCTCGAGGCTACGCCGTTCGGCGTCAACAAAGCCGATTCCATGGAAAAGGCCTGTGCCGAGCTGGGCATCCCTGCAAAGGATGTCATTGCCTTCGGCGATGCCCAGAATGATATTCCGATGCTTTCCTTTGCCGGAACAGCCGTAGCCATGGGCAACGCCTGCGATGCACTCAAGGAAATTGCCGATCTGGTAACCGCTTCCAATGATGAAGACGGCATCGCCAAAGCCCTGCCGCAATTGCTGCAGGAATAATACCGCTTGCTTTCTCTTTCTTCTATTCCCGATATTGTGTCGATACAATATCGGGAATTTTTTCTTTTTCCGTTTTCTTTCCGTCAATTTTCCGCTATACTATCTCCATGCAATAATAAATCCTATCGAAAGAATGTGATAACCATGAGAGATAACAAAATCCTGAAACTCACCCTGGCTGCAATGTTCGCAGCAATGGCCTTCATCTGCTTTACTTACCTGCGCATCGAAATCCCCATGGGCGGCGGCCTGCCGGGGAAAATCTATATTGGCTCTGCCTTCATCATGCTGTCTGCCTTTCTGCTCGGCGGTAAATACGGCGGACTCACCGGCGCCATCGGCCTGACCATCGGCGATATCCTGGTCGGCTATGCCACCTCGGCTCCGCCGACCTTCGTCGCAAAGTTCATTTTCGGCCTTGCCTGCGCTTTTATGGCACATCAGGTACTGCATATCTCCAATGCCCGGACACGCTCACGCATCTATACGTCTGCCGCCATCGCCGGACTTTTCGGCTCCATCATCAACGTCATCACCGAACCAGTCATCCGCTGGGCCTTCAAGGTCTATATCCTTGGCCTGCCCGAACCCATTGCTTATATCTCTGCCGTGAACTGCGCACTGTCCATGTCCATCAACGCCCTTCCCTCGATTTTTGTCGCTGCCATACTCTATGGCGTTGCGAGGACTACGATATT
>CAZTAP010000163.1:0-4021 GCA_964611665.1 uncultured Selenomonadaceae bacterium
TTCCCAATCACCCGCAAATCCCGGAAACCTTAATTTCGGCACCTTTGCTTTCTTCTCCATTCGATTATCTCCTTATTTTGCAGCAATCCTTATCTTTCCGTCAGTTCATCGGCAAGCTGATAAATCGCTTCTCTGAGACTGTTGCGGTATTTGATCTTCGATAATGCCTGCACCTTTTCATCATGTGCAAGGCTCTTGTAATCTGCGCCGGCCTTGGTGATGAGATCGCGAATCTGGTTCGTGTCATCCAGATCCTGCATGCCATAGCGGTGTATGCTGAACCATTCGCGCATCTGTGCACTGGTAATGATGTCAGCAATGCCCCATTTGACACGAAAATCCAAAAATTGACGGTCAAGGCTGACGGTATTTGCTGCCTGAATCACGCTGTCGCTTTCCTTGAGCCGTGCCGGATATGGAAACTTCTGCCCCGCGGGCGGATAGTGTCCATGCAGGATGGCACTGGCTGCATTGCGTATTTTGCCGGCATAGCTCTGATCCTCCAGTCCGTTTGCGAACTGACGAATCTTGCCATGCGTTTTTTCTGCCTCTTGCTGCCTGCCCTCGTGGACTTCATTCAGCAAATTCTCCAGCAGCTCGGTCAGATAGTCATAATCAATCTTGACGTCCTTGACATGGGTCATTTTCAGTTCAATCTGATAGACTGACACCTTCTTTTCCCTGGCAATCTGCTGTTTAAGCTCATTGGTCAGCACCGTAGTCAGCATCGTTTCCTGCTCGCTCGTCATGCCGAGCTTTTCAATGAGCTCATCCGGCCGGTCATAGTCAAAGCCGGCGATTTCGCCGGATACCTCTTCCGGATTGTACTGCTTGAGCTTGGCTACACCTGCGTTATAGGTACGCAAAAGCTCCAGCATGGATTCACGCTGCTTCTCCGAGGGAGGCAGCTGCTGAAATTCGCGCGTCAGTCCGGCCAGCTTTTCCACCGTTCCCTTTACTTCTGCAAACACCTCGGAAAACGGCTTTGCCACAATGCCGTCTGCCAGGTTCAAATCCTGCTGTTCTGCCGCGGAAAGAATCGCCGAGTCCTTGTTCGCATAGATAGCGAGTGCCTGATTCATGAGCTTTTCATTCTGCACGGGCCAGCGATAATTCACGATGCGTCCCCATGGCTTTTCCTGCATATCCGCGACACGGTTCGTGCGGGAATAGGCCTGAATGAGGTTTGCACCCTTCAGCGTGCGGTCGGCATAGAGCGTATTCAGCTCCGGCGCATCAAAGCCAGTCAGCAGCTGGTCGACAACAATGACCAAATCAAGATAATTTTTATCCGTAACCGTTTTGTTCAGCCGTGCAGTGACTTCCTGCGTATAGCCGGCTGCATCATCCAGTCCAAAGCTTGTGCCGAATTCCTGATTATAGACCTGCATGGCCTCATGCAGTCCGTCATTTGCCTGCAGCATGCTGTCGTTGTTCGTCGTGTTGAGGCTGAACGTTATGGCAGCCTTCAGTACGAGTCCGCCATTTTTGCGGTGCTCTTCGTTGACGCGCTGGAACTCACGGAAATACATCATGGCCATTGGCGTGCTCGCCTTGCCGCCGCCCACATGCGTGGTAAATAAAGCGTTATACCGGCCATCATTTGAACGGTTGCGCCAATGTTTGAAGATATCCTCGACCACCAGCTTCACATGCCGTGGATTCTCATCATAAAAGCTCGGCTCCACAGCATCATCCATATCCTCCTGGGTCAGATTCTCGATTTTCTTCTGGATTTTTTCTTCTGACCACTCCGGATAACGTTCCCGATAAAACGCCGGCAGGTATTCTGCTTTCATCTGCACTTCATCGATGGTTGTCTCAAAATCCACCTTGAAGCCAAGCACGTTGCGATCAGCAATCGCCTCACGGATGGTATAGGCATGCAGCAGCGGGCCAAAGACCTGCTCCGTTGGGATTTTCGCTGCCTCATCATCAAACATCGGAGTACCGGTATAGCCAATCCAGGCAGCGTGGCGAAAAGCCTTCTGAATCGCAGGAAAACTCTCCCCGCCAGTAGAACGATGTGCCTCATCGACGATGAATACGATATGCTTTTCCGGTGCTTTGAAGGATTTTCGCTTGATCAGTGTGTCCAGTTTTTGTACAGAGGTCACAATGATATGATTATCCTTGCTCTTGAGCTTTCGGCTCAGTGCTGTCGTATTTTTCGTATCCTCTATGCTGCCGGTTTTTTTCGCCGTCACAGGCTCTACCCTGGCATCCGGGTCATACGCACGATATTTCTCATTCGTCTGCTGGGTCAGTGCGATGCGGTCCACGACAAAGACAACCTTGTCTACCTTTGGCATACGGCTCGCCAGCCAGGCCGTCTTAAAACTGGTAATCGTCTTGCCGGAGCCTGTCGTATGCCAGATGTAGCCGACCTTGTTCGTGCCAAGCTCGAAATCCACCTTCTTGAGCTCATCCAACACCTTCTGCGCAGCATAAACCTGATAAGGACGCATGACCTTCAGCATCTGATGGTTCTTCGTACCATCCAGAATCATGTAGTTCGTTGCCATCTGATGTGCCATGGGAATGCTCAGCATGGAATCCGCAAACTCCTTCCAATTGCGCACAATTGCATTATCACTGCGGCGCTGCCAGTGAAAAGCAAAATCCTTATTGAAATTTTCCGCTGTCGTATTGGCCATGTATTTTACATTATTCGGGGTAATCGCTACAAGGATCTGCAGCGTGGAATAAATATCCCGATACTGTCCTTCACCCACATACTGCTGCATCTGGTTGAGTGCCTCGTTGATATCATGCGTATCCCGTTTTTCTTCAATCTGCAGAATCGGCAGCCCGTTGATCAAAAGCGTCGTATCAAAGCGGCGGTTCTGTTTACCGATGATTTTGGCAGGACGCTCAATCTGATGAACAATCTGATAGATGGTATCTCCTGCACCGATCTGACGCTGATCAAACACCGTCAAAAAAACATGCCGACCCTCATCCAGATCGATCTCAATCTGAGATACCCCGTTCAGCCCGTACAGGAATTGTCCTGCCTCATACGGAGTGGAAATATCCATGATTTTCTTTTTCACCTGATTGAACTCAACCACACTCAGCGGGTGTTCCAGCTTGTCCTGATTGTGGCGTTCAAGAATTTCCTTGAAATTCTGCCACAGCTGCTCCGTTGTTTTTATCTCCGGTTCATAACGCCAAAGCTTTGTCTTGATGCAATAATCTCCGGCAGGCTCTTTTGCGAGCAGCCCATCTGCAGTTTCCTCTGGTGTTACCCGTCCGGTTGTCAGATATTGAATCAGTTCTGTTTCAAATTGCGTTTCTTTCATCACTTGCCCGCCTCCGCTAATTTCGCCAAACAAATCACTTTTTCCAGCTCTGCCGCTCTCTTTTGCAGTGCCTCCAGGCGCAGCTGCTTAACATACACATTGCCAATCATCTGCTGCTTCTCCAATGCCGGCAGCCGCCGGATCTGCAGCGCTTTCAATTGCTGCAGCGTATACTTCAGCACCTGAGAGCCCTGCAGGCCAAGAAACAGCTGTTTCCGAACCGACGCATCTTCATTCAGCAGATAAACAAAAAACCGCGCATCGAACAAGACAATCGGTACGATTTTGATATAGTTTTGTGTATAAAGATACCCCTCATGCATCGGCTGAACCAAGGCTGCTTTCCCGGTAATCAGGCTGAATACGATATCGCCTGCAGTAAGCGTATGCACCGTATCCTTCGTGCGAATCTCTTTATTTTCCGCATCCGCTGTATATATTCCAGTCAAATCACTCAGCAAATCGCTCTGGCTGTACAAACGATAACACGGCGCATCCTTGTCCAGCGATTCGATGATGCGGAACTGAGGTGAGCCGCTCTTAAAGTTCACCAGCTCATGCAAATCCTTCATATGTATCGTGCCTTTCTAAAATCACTTTTTCTATAATCAAAGTATAGCATGAAGCAAAAGAACGTTCAATATGTAATTTATAAAAATCACAAATCCCCCAGACGGGACTCTTTTTCATTGTCCAATCTGGGGGCATCATGGTTT
>CAZTAP010000163.1:4121-5758 GCA_964611665.1 uncultured Selenomonadaceae bacterium
TTTCGCTCCGACCAGCCAAGATTGACCTCGGCTGCAAAGTCCTGGGGCAAATGCGGCAGAACGCACTGCATGAAGAGCTTCTCAAGACATGCAAAAGCCCCCATTACTTCTGTGCACGTTCAACGACGATCCATGGCTGCTGACGCTGTTTCTCCGGCAGCATGGAATGATCGAACCAGGTCGCATAGAAGCGCTCGCCATTCCCGATCGTATAGCCATCCTGCAGATGATCGCTCGTATCATACGAATCCATGAATATCAATGTATCATCCAATGAGGATTCCGTCCCCATCGTATCATAGCCGATAATCACGCGCCAATGACCGCCCCACTCGACATTTTCGACCAGAACCGGCGTATCGGCACGCAGCTTCTCCTGAACGAATGCAGCAAATGCCTCATACGTATCAAACGGCTTTGCTTCCAGACTGTTTTCGACCTTCCAGCCCAAAGCACGCAAACCAGCCGTCATATCTTTTGTGTTCGAACCAATCGGATACGGCTGCGTTTTCATCGCCTTGGCCAGTGTATTCTCATTCTGGCTCTGGTCGCCATAATAATACAGCACCGTAATCGCTGCAGCCGGCCCGCAGGTATATTCCATCGTCTGCTGATACGTCGGATAGTTCTGCAGCAAAAGCAGATGGTCATTGCTCTTCATCGCATAGAAATCCGGATGCGTGTAGTAAATGGAATCTGCATGGTCAATCTCTGTCCCCTGTGCAGAAGCAGCACCTTCGATCTTTGTCCCGGCAGGATAAGGAACCATTTTGATTGTGCATGCATCTGCAGAAGCACCGGCAAAAAGCATCCCCGCAGCCAGGACCCCGGCCCAAAAAGACTTTTTCATATGTTTACCCTCCCTATAAATAAGTAAGTAAATTGTTTATCTTTAGAAAATTCGCCAAAAGCATAAAAAAACCTGCAAGCCCAGAATACATTTCACAGGCTTACAGGTTTTGAAGAAATCTCGCAATTTCCTGCTTTATTTATTTTTAATCGACAACTTCCTCAGGATCCTCTCCCTTGTCATCTCATGAGGAGATCCATGATAACGGGCAACCGCTCGTCCCCTTCCATTATATGTCATGAACAAGGAATAATTCAATGACTCTTCTTCCATCAGCTTGACAAGTTCATAAACAGCATCTACCGCCTGATCAATATCTACATCCGCTATATCGCCTTTGATGTAGATATAGGTTTTACTGTTTTGCAAATAATCAGCAAGCCCATCTTCCCTGGACCATCGCTCCTCAGAAAAATCATACCGGACTTCATAGTTCTCCTGCCGAATACACTTCCCCTTGGACTGTTTCGCAAGCTGCTTTTCCACCAGTGCCCGGATTGCGCTGTCATAGAACACGCGTGGATAATCATCCTTGATAACGGATTTTGTGCATTTAAGCATCTCAACATGAAAGACACCTCCATTCTCCGGATCCGTCACCTCAGCAAAAAAGCTGCCCGCTTCCAATCCATGTGCACCTTTCCTGTATACTTTTTTTCCTACCTGGAAATGCACTCCATATTTTTCGTATAATGCGTCCTCGATCACTGCGGATATTTCCTCCGTGGACAAGGACGAACAATCCTTCGTCCAGGCCGGATTCCCAGATTCCCCTGACTCAACGGCC
>CAZTAP010000164.1:0-5755 GCA_964611665.1 uncultured Selenomonadaceae bacterium
TGGAAATTCAGACAAGTAATTCGCCTAGGTATTTCGTGCACGCTGTACTAGTATAAATGTCCAGAGAAAGCAGATGATGACGATGCCTCGAAGAATAAACGCGATATTCCTGGTTTTTACGGTTATTGCAGTACTTGCGGCAACTATGGGCATATCCAGGGCTGATCGCCGTTTTCTCGCAGACTACCTGCAAGTGCATTATGATTTTGGCATGGGACTTTTATCGGATGAGGCGAACCAGGTATTGCAGACACGGGATGGATATATCTGGGTAGCGAGTTATGCCGGACTTTTGCGCTATGACACTCAGCAGTTTCAGCAGATGAAGGATGAGAATGGCGTACCGGTTTCCCGTGTACGTTCTCTGTTTGAGGATTCACAGCAGCGATTATGGATTGGCACGAATAATACAGGATTGCTTCTTTATGAGAAAGGAAGGATCCATAAGGTGCAGGAGGAGACCGCTGCAATTGTGCGGGCGGCAGTTGAAGGAGAGGATGAGTGCATTTATGTGGCATCCTCTGATGGTGTCCGTTGTTTTCATCGCGATGGAAGCAATGGATGTGTGCAGGATCCAAGGCTGGCAAATTGTCTGGTGCAATCCTTGTCCTTTTCTGCAGTGACAGGGAAAGTATGGGGCGTTACCTTTCGGGGGGATGTTTTTTCTCTCGAACATAGCAGTGTGGTTGATTTCTATCCGGCAGCTTCTTTCCAGGGACTTACCTGCAATAGTGTTTTTTGTGATTCTACGGGAAGGATATTTCTTGGTACTTTGAGCAATATTGTTCTGATGAGGGAGAATGAACTTTTTCAGCCGCTGCTGCTTACCGCACGAAAAAGTACGGCTTCAATCTATGAAGATCATCAGGGCTTGATTTGGGTGTGTACGGAAAATGGACTGGGATATTTTAATGAGCAGCTGCGTTATATTCCTGTAGATGGAAGTCTGCTGTCGTCTTCCATAGAAAATATTTATCAGGATTATGAAAATAATTATTGGGTGACCTCCTCGCAGCAAGGTCTGCTGCATTTGATTCGCAGTAAATTCCGCAATCTTGCTTTTGAGGGCAGCCTGCCGATGAATGTATACAATGCGGTGACTATGCATAAGGGCATTGGTTATTTTGGGAATAATGAGGGATTGTATATTCTCGATGCGCAAGGTAAAAAAACAGAGAATGAGCTTACGGAGCTTTTCCGTGGTGTACGGATTCGTGATATCTGTATAGATGCTCAGGGGAAGCTGTGGATTGCCGGCTATGGAAGCCCGGGACTTGTTTGCTGGAAAGATGGAGCATGGAAGAACTGGACCAGATCCAACGGCATGCCAAGCGATAAAATTCGTAAGATACTGGAACGGAAAAATGGTGATATTGCTGTCGGTACAGGCGATGGAATCGCCATTCTGCGTGATGAACGACTGCATAAGACCTATCGGCGGGAGCAGGGGATTGATAATGGCGTAATTCTTTCTTTGGAAGAGACCGCTGACGGGACATTGCTTGCAGGCAGTGATGGAGACGGAATCTATGCAATTGCGCCGGATGATACCGTAGTGCATCTGAATGAACTGGCAACTGGCGAAAAACTTGGCCCTGTGCTTAATCTCTGTCCGGATGATGAAAATCAGGGAGTTTGGATTACCAATGGCAATCGCATATTCTTCATGGAAAATAGAGAGATCCATCCAGTTGAGGCGGATGGTCTTGATTTTAATAATATCTTTGATATCAAGCGCATCGGCAAAAAAATCTGGCTGCTGGGAGCTAAGGGAGTCTATATTCTGAATCCGCAGGAGCTTAAGCGCTCTGCTGTCAGTGAAGTGGAGAAGATTGCTTTTTCGACAGCGATGCAGACGATGCTGACGGCGAATTCACGCAATTTCCTGCAATCGGATGGAACACTGTATCTTTCCTGTTCACGCGGCGTCTATAGCATCAATACCGGAGAAATCTATGAGAATTCTGTTCCGCCCCGTATTGGTGTCAGTGACATCGTCATTGATAATATTTCTATCGATGGCCGTTCCTACGAGAAAGGCGAGACGATAGAACTGCCAAGTACAGCAGAGCGTATCAGTATTCATTTCGAGGTACTTTCCTTTGCCAATGCAGATGGTGATTTGGAATATTATATGGAAGACTTTGACAAAAATCCAACGATTATCCATGGCAAGAATGCCTATGAAGCAAGCTATACGAATCTTAAAGGCGGAGACTATATTTTCCGGATCCGTGCGAAGAATGGTGATGGACAGCTGGCTGCAGAAGACAGGGTGCTGCATATTCATAAGGCGTATGGTTTTTGGGAACTGCCGCTTGTGCGCGGGCTGATCGTGCTGGCTGTTGTAGGCCTGATTTTTCTGGGACTGCGTGCGAGTATGCGGCATAAAATCCGTATTGCGCAGGCAAAGCAGGAAGAATATCAGAAAATCACGATGGAAGCAATTCAGGCGATTGCGCGTACAATCGATGCAAAGGATGCTTATACGAATGGACACTCTTATCGCGTTGCGGAATATACGAAACGTATAGCGGAAGCGATGGGCTGGAACAGGCAGCGGATTGAGGATATTTATTATGTTGCTTTATTGCATGATATCGGAAAAATCGGTATTCCAGATCAGATCTTAAATAAACCGGGACGCCTTACGGATGAAGAATATACAATGATCAAAAAGCATACGGAAATCGGCAGTGATATCCTGAGTGATTTTAAAAGGCTGCCGAATATGCCTGAAGGCGCAAGACATCATCATGAACGCTATGATGGCAAAGGGTATCCGGATGGTCTGCGAGGCAAAGCTATCCCGTTGGAGGCGCGTATTATCTGTGTGGCGGATTCGTTCGATGCAATGCATTCGGCCAGGGTCTATCGTAAGGCAATTCCTCTTGAACAAATCCAGCAGGAGATGCTGAAGTGTGCGGGGAAGCAATTCGATCCGGATATTGTTGTGATTCTCCTGCAGCTTATCCGTAAAGGAATCATCCCGGGATCAACAGAGGAAAAATAAATTTGTTTTTTCTATAGTCAAACCCGTCTTTTTGTAGTAGACTTTTAGGGAAACAAGTATTAAATGAAAGGTTGTGTTAGTAAGGCCATGAATGAACCAACAATGAACAGAGGGTTGAAGAATAGGCACTTGCAGCTGATATCGCTGGGCGGCATCATTGGCAGCGGCTATTTCCTCGGAACAGGCTATGTCCTGGAAAAAGCGGGACCGGCAGCGATCCTGGCATATCTTTTGGGGGGAGCCATCGTGCTCTGTGTGATGCTTTGTCTGGCGGAACTGGCGGTTGCGCAGCCAGTTTCTGGTTCCTTTGTTACGTATGCACGGGAAAATATTTCTTCGACCTGGGCTTGTGGCGTTGGCTGGGCCTATTGGCTGAACTGGATGGCTTATGTGCCATCGGAAATGATTGCGGCTGGTATCATCATGAACAATTTTATACCCGGCGTGAGTCAGCTCTGGTGGGCAGTTCTTTTTGGCCTCATTGTTACGATCATCAACCTTTTTCATGTCGATAAATTTGGTGAGAGTGAGTTCTGGCTTGCTATCATCAAGATTGTCGCTCTGGTGGCTTTCAGTGTAGTCGCCGGGCTTATCTGTTTTGGCGTTGCGGGCGGCAGCGAATTCATTGGTACGCGTGTGCTTCTGGGCAGCGGCGGCTTTGCACCGAATGGTTATTGGTCCATCGTTTTGACGATGGTCATTATTCTTGTTAATTTCCAGGGGACGGAGATCATCGGCCTGGCTGCAGGTGAGTGCAAGAACCCGGAGAAGAGCATTCCGATTGCTGTGCGCAATGTCACCTGGCGTATCATTGCCTTGTATATCATCCCGATTTCTTTATTGATTTCGATTCTTCCGTGGGACAAGGCAACGCTTTCCGAAAGTGTCTTTG
Source organism: uncultured Selenomonadaceae bacterium (assembly GCA_964611665.1). Taxonomy (GTDB): domain Bacteria; phylum Bacillota; class Negativicutes; order Selenomonadales; family Selenomonadaceae; genus CAZTAP01. The sequence goes on from CAZTAP010000164.1 coordinate 3,906, forward strand.
CAGCTGCTCTTTCTCAGTATGGTTTTGACAGTCTGAGTTCTGTACTGGCTTTTGTCGTGCTGACTGCTGCCGTTTCTTGTTCAAATTCCGGTCTCTATGGCGGAGCACGTGCGCTTCATGCACTGGCAAGGCTGGATATGGCACCGCGTTTTCTTGGTCAGCTCAATAAGAATGGCATGCCAAAGAATTCAATCCTGGTCTCTGTATGCACCTGCTGGCTGGTTATTCTGTTATATACTTTTGATGCGAATTCGGAAATCTATACGTATCTGCTGGCTGTTTCCGGCTTTACCGGGGCGATGGCCTGGATTTCGATTTGCTGGAGCCAGTATCGTTTCCGCAAGCGCATGATTGCAGCGGACAAAGTTGGCAGCCTGCGTTATCGGACTCCGTTTTTTCCCTATGTGACGTTGTTTGGTATCTGGGTACAGGTTTTCTGTCTTGTCGTTATTGCTTTCACGCCGGACCTTCGGCAGACGCTTTATGCCGGCGTGCCGATGATGGTTTTGCCGATGATCTGGTATAAACTGCGTGCACATCGTCGTGCCGTGGCTGCGCAGACTGAACCCTGAACAATGAAAATCCGCAAAAGCTGCTTAGCTGCTTTTGCGGATTTTTTATTGCTCGGCGGGCAGTGTCAGATTATCACGCAGAGCGGTGATCTCTGATGCGGTGAAGAGGCCGGTGGGCGATTCACGGATCATGGTTTCTTCCAGCATACGGCTTTGCTCTTCCTGGTTATCCGTGAGCTGTTGTGCCGGATCAGCAGCTGTTTTGGTTTTTGAGATTGCCTGATATTGTGTATTGGCATAAATCTCAGCTTTTTGTTGTACTGCAGCTGCCAGATCGTAGTTTGTGTTGTTGAGTTCTGTAGGCGGAGACAGTCGTGCAATGCGCTCATGCGCTGCTGCGGCTTCTTTTTCCAGCTGGGTAAGACGTACATAGGTAGTTTGGATGCTGATGTTATCTTCCTTGAAGTTTTCCAGGATGTTATGGTATTGCTGCCAATTGTGATCGAGCTGCTCAATAGATTTTTTGTACTCATCATACCATTTGCTCACAATTTGCTGCTGCTGCTGTATTTCGTATTTCTCAGCTTCGCTGACTACAGGCTCTACCGGTTTTTGGTAGGAAAAAAAAGCAAAGGCACCGGCACCCGCAAGGGTCAGGCAGAAAATGACAAAAATCTTCCGGTTTGGCAGATAACGATAGAGCAGGTAGAGCAGAAAGAGAATAAGGAAAATAATAATGTATTTCAAAACGAACATAAGAAAAGCCCCTTTTATCAGTTTGCTTCTATTTTACCACAAAACATCTGCTTGCGGGAATCGTTGGAAATCGCTATACTGTAAGTTATTAAAAATAAGTGTGGGAATTGGTGATGAAAATGAAGGAAGAACAGAAAAAGATGCATCAGATCTTTTGGCGGCTGTTCAAAGGTTATTGGAGCTCAGAGGAGAAATGGAAGGCACGCGGGATGCTTACGGTTGTCATATCATTGAATTTTGCAGCTGTCTATCTGCTGGTTCGTATAAACAACTGGTATAATGAGTTCTATAATGCTTTGCAGGCATATGATTACAGTCAGTTCTGGCCGCTCATTGGCAAGTTTACTTTTTTGGCTTTTCTTTATATTGCGATTGCGGTCTATGCCATTTATTTACGTCAGATGCTGCAGATCCGGTGGCGCACCTGGATGACCAACTGCTATCTGGCTGACTGGATGAAAAAGCAGGTTTATTATCGTATGCAGGTACTGGGCAGTGATACGGATAATCCGGATCAGCGTATTTCGGAGGATATCAGTCAGTTTGTGAACCTTACGCTGCAGCTCCTGGTTGGTTTTCTGA
>CAZTAP010000165.1:0-5732 GCA_964611665.1 uncultured Selenomonadaceae bacterium
ACGGCTGCCAAAATCATTTTCGACCACCAAAAATCTCCCCTATTAACAAGTAAGGCACCTGACCAGAGGTGCCTTAACCATACTAAACTATTTTTTTTCTTTGGTTCGTTCACAGACTGCATAAACAATGCAATGCACCGGATAGGCAAAAAGTACATTGAAACAGACCATCGGCAGCAGGATATTCTGCATATGAACCATCAGATTAAAGCGATACCCTAATAATACCATAATCAACGCTAAAATAAAATAGTTCATAATCGTTGCCAGGATAGAAGCCAGGATCGGCAGAAAAAACTGTTCCTTGAATACACGGTTGGAAAAGCTCCCGCACAAATAACCTGCCAAAAGCTTGCTGAATGCATTCACGCCAAAGAACGTCCCGGAAGCAAGATCCTGCAGAAGTCCGGTAAGAAAGCCCATGAGCGTTCCCAGATGCTTGCCGCGCAGGAAAGCAAAGGAAACCGTCACCAGCAGCATCAGATCAGCACAAATGCCATGCCAGGACAAAAGCGGCAGAATCGAGGACTGCAGCACATAGGCACCGCCTACCAGAATCAGCCAGCGAAAAAAAACACTCATTGCGCCGCCTCCTGCTCAGCAGCTGCCGCTTCATCCTGCTGAGCCTTATCCGCTGCCGGATCCGTCTCCGTTCCCGGTGTTTGCGCCGGCGTCTTCAACGGCTCCGGCGGAGCCTCACGTGAAGCAGCAATGACAGCAACATCTTCAAGCTTCTGGAAATCAACTGCGGTTTCCAGCACAGCATATTTCAAAAGGCCGCCCTCATCATTCTGGATACTGCTGACCGTACCGACCAGGATACCCTTTGGATAAATACCGCCAAAGCCGGAAGTGACAATCGTATCGCCCTCAACCACATCTGCATTCTTCGGAATGTTGACCATACGCGGCATCGTCGGATTCGTCGAATCCCCCTGCACAATACCCGCTACACGCGACTCGGCACGCTGCACGAGCGTACCGACTGCCGAGCGTGGATCCAGCAGAAGCTGTACCTTGGCAGAATTAGGACCAGCCTCGACAACATTGCCGACAAGCCCCTTCTCGGTAACAACCGCCATATCCTCCTTCACGCCATCCCGGGTGCCCCGGTTGATGACGATCATGCTCGTCCAGGTAGAGGACTCCCGCCCGATTACCCTGGCTGCCACGAGATCGAATTGTGTAGCAGCATGCTTATAATCCAGCAGCGAACGGAGCCGGCTGTTTTCCGACTCCGCCTCGCTCGCGCGCAGATTCTGCACACGAAGCTGCTCTACCTCATTGCGCAGCATTTTATTCTGCTCATGGACCGTAAAGATATCCCATATATTCGATGTCAGATAACTCAACTGACTGCCAACCCAGGAAGTAACATTTTCAAAAGGAGCCAGGATGGTCGTTGCAGCCCGACTGCTGAAAGGAACAGTGAATTTGCCGCGTGCTGCAAAGAAAATCAAGCCAAAGATACAAAGCACGACAAAAATAAAAATCCATATCTTACGATCGGAATTCCGATCCCTTCGTACCCGACTCATTGTCTCAGCTTCTTCGTCGTCATCACGACGCGTTTCAAGAGCTCAATATTTTCCAGAGACTTGCCCGTTCCTTCACCAACGCAGGAAAGCGGATCCTCAGCAATAAGTACAGGCATCCCGGTCTCATGGCTCAGCAATTTGTCGAGATTCGTGAGCAGTGCGCCGCCGCCCGTCATCATGATGCCATGATCCATGACATCTGCAGCAAGCTCCGGCGGAGTTTTTTCCAAAGTTCCCTTCACTGCATCCACGATTTTGTAGATGGGCTCGTTGAGTGCCTCGCGAATCTCGCTGGCCCTGATGGTCAGCGTTTTCGGCAGGCCGCTGACGAGATCACGTCCACGGATATCCATCGTACGGTCAGCTTCGGTATTCACAATAGCGGAACCAACATTGATCTTGATTTCCTCAGCCGTACGCTCACCAATCATCAGGTTATACATGCGCTTGATATACTGCACGATAGCCGAATCCATCTCATCGCCGCCGATGCGGATGGAACGGCTCGTTACGATACCGCCAAGCGAAATCACAGCGATTTCCGTCGTGCCGCCGCCAATATCGACAACCATACTGCCTGTAGCTTCCTCGACTGGAAGACCTGCACCTATGGCAGCTGCCATAGGCTCTTCAATAAGATAAGCCTCTCTTGCACCAGCCTGCTGCGCAGCATCGATGACTGCACGCTTTTCCACCTCAGTGACGCCGGACGGTACACCAACCACAACACGCGGACGCACGAAGGACTTCGTATTCATCGCTTTACGTATAAAATACTTCAACATCGCCTGCGTAACGTCGAAATCTGCAATGACGCCATCCTTCATCGGACGGATTGCAACAATGTTGCCCGGTGTACGGCCAATCATCTGCTTTGCTTCTTCACCGACAGCCAGAACCTCCCCATTGTCACTCTTTATTGCTACAACGGACGGCTCGCGCAGAACAATACCACGGCCCTTTACATGGACCAACGTATTCGCCGTTCCGAGATCGATACCCATATCACGTGATAAACCACCAAAAAGACTCCACATTTTACCAAAAAACTCCCTTCATTGATTGAAACAGTATTCTTATTTTACCATACCTTTTTCTTTTAGGCTAATAAATTTATTATCTCCCAAAATAATATGATCCAAAACCGGAATATCCATGATTTTCCCAGCCTTTACCAGACGCTCGGTGACCGCGATATCCTCCCGGCTAGGCGACGGATCCCCGCTCGGATGATTATGCAGCAGGATCATCGCGGCAGCCGCATACTGGATTGCCGTCTGGAATACCTCACGCGGATGCACGATAGATGCAGACAAGCTGCCCACAGAAACCGTCGGCATCGCCAGGATATGGTTCTTCGTATTCAGCAGCAGCACCGCAAAATGCTCCTTGCGCTCATAGCGGAAATGCGGCATCGCATAATGCGCCGCGTCCTCCGGGCCATGTACAACCTCACGTTTCTCCGCCGCCTTCTCCGACAGGCGCCGCCCAAGCTCAACCGCCGCAAGCACAGTGGCAGCCTTTGCCATTCCAATGCCGCGGATCCCCGCGAGCTCCTGCGGCGCCATATGGATCATCGCGGTCAGGCCCTGATCCTTATACCTTGCCAGAATTTCCTCCGCCAGCCGCAGCACAGAATCCTGCCTGGTTCCTGTGCGCAGCAGAATAGCCAGCAGCTCCGTATTGCTTAAAAACGACGGTCCTGCTGCCAGAAGCTTTTCACGAGGTCTCTCCTCGATCGGTAAGTCCTTTACCATAATCATCATATAAATTGATGCCTGCCTTTCTGGCAAGCGCAGCAACACAATGAAGCGGCAGTCCCACAACATTGGAATACGAGCCATGAATCCCTTCAATGAACACAGCCGCCCGGCCCTGGATTGCATAGGCCCCGGCCTTATCATCCGGCTCACCGCATTCGGCATAGCGTACGATTTCTTCCTCACTGAGCTCCGCAAAAGACACCCTGGTCGTCTCCACTGCCTGCCAGAGCCTTCCGTCCTTCACGAAGGCGATGCCCGTAGAAACCTCATGCGTGCGCCCAGAAAGGCTGCGCAGCATCTGTACCGCTTCGTTTGTATCCTCAGGCTTGCCATAGATATGCCCGTCCAGAGATACGACCGTATCCGCACCAAGCACCGGAAGCTCCGGTTCCAGTACAGCTGCTGCCCGTGCCTTCAGACCGGCATTATGTAAAACGAGCTCCTGCAAAGAAAGCTCCTGACTCATCTTCTCCTCAGCCTCACTGACCACCACACGGAAACAGCAGCCAATCTGCTCTAAAAGCTCACGCCGCCTCGGCGACGCCGATGCCAGAATAATCAACCTGCTCTCTCCCCTCAATAGCGGCGAAACAGAAAAATCGCCAATACGATTCCCAGAATGCTCATCAGATTCGGCGTAAAGGAACCACCGACCACCAGCTTGATGACATAAAGGTTCAGTATGGCAGGCTGAAGCTCAAGAACCGGATACGTCTGAACCAGATAGGGAATGATTCCCTGCAGGGCTTCCACGCCACGCAAAAGCTCTCCCAAAATTCCGCCCAGGATTGCACCGACAACAACAAAAAGAATACACAGTCCGTATCCTCGTCCACCAAATTTGCTCAAAATACAGCCTCCAAATCCATATTTTGCCGTTTTATACCGACAAGTACATCATCTGGGCATAACTCCGGATGATGTACTAATTTTATTCTTTTCTATCCCAGACCACGGATTTCCTGCCAGAAAAAAAATTCTTTTTAAAAAAAGCCCTGCCAGAGAGCAGAGCTTTTTGCAGCATCACCAAAGATAACGCAGATAAACATACACCGTAGACAGCACAATCGTGAGCAGCATCAGAGGAAATCCCACCTTGAAATATCTGGCAAACGAAATCCGGATGCCCCGTTCAGCTGCCATGCCCGCAACAATAAGATTTGCCGAAGCACCGATGATCGTACCATTGCCGCCCAGACAGGCCCCAAGTGCCAGACTCCACCAGATCGGCGTCAGATTGCTGATGCCCATATTTCCCATATCCTGAATGAGCGGAATCATCGTGGCCACAAACGGAATATTGTCGAGGAAAGCAGACACAATCGCACTCAGCCAGAGAATCAGCATCGAAGTCTTTGTGACATCGCCGCCGGTAATCCGGATCGCGCTCTGCGCAAGCTCACGAATGATGCCGGTCTCCACGAGCCCTCCTACGGCAACGAAGAGGCCGATAAAGAAGAAAATCGTCGTCCATTCAACACCATCAAGCGCATGCTCGACAAACGACTGCTTTTGTCCCACGATGAGCAGCAGGAAAAAGGCACCAGCCAGTGCAATAACGGAAGATTCCAGACCGATCCAGGCATGCAGAAAGAAGCAAAGAATAACGATTCCCAGCACGAACAGGCATTTGCGCAAAAGACGCATATCCTTCAGCTCCGCACGCTCATCCTGCTCCATGACCAGAGCCTTGAGCTCCGGCTTTGTATGCAGTTCTTTACGGTAGAACAGCACGAACACCGCAATGACCGCAGCCATATTGATTGCCGCTATGATCGTCAGATTCTCAATAAACGCACCGAACGTGAGCTCAGGCACCGCACTGCCGATCATGATGTTCGGCGGATCACCGATGAGCGTAGCCGTTCCGCCGATATTGGATGCCATGATCTGCACGAGAAGGTACGGCAGCGCATCCACCCTGAGCTTCTGCGTAATGCCAAAGGTTACCGGCACCATGAGCAGCACCGTCGTGACATTATCCAGCAGCGCCGAACAGACCGCTGTAATCACGGCCAGATAAACAAGCAGGCGCACCGGCTCAGCCTTCGCCTTTTTCGCAGCCAGCACCGCAATGTAATTAAAAAGTCCTGTTCTGCTTGTCACCGCAACAATGATCATCATGCCAATCAAAAGTCCCAGCGTATTGAAATCCACATGATGCAGCGCCTGTTCCTGCGTAAGGACGCCGAAGAGCAGCATGAGGATTGCGCCAAGCATTGCAATGACCGTACGATGTACCTTCTCCGAAACAATGATCGCATACATCCCGACAAAAATAATTCCCGCTATCAGTTCTTTTTCCATAAATGCCTCCCTGAATGATGGGAAAACATCGCACCGTAAGTTTCTGCCCCAGACTTCAAAAAAAATAGACGAAGCCCGCTTTGAACAGACTCCGCCTAAAGTTTTCCCTATTGATTTATAAGCC
>CAZTAP010000166.1:0-5675 GCA_964611665.1 uncultured Selenomonadaceae bacterium
AAAAAACGAGAAAATAAAAACAATTCATTGAAAACATTTTCAAAACATGAAAACATAAGCGAAAAGGAAACCGCTATAATAAGAATCAAGATGAAACGCAGCACTGAGCAAACTGCCGGGCTTCGTTTCAAGGAATTGTTTATCATCAATTACCAATTTACAAAAGGAAGGGAATTAGAAATGGAAAAGCTTATCAGTCTCGTTGAAGTCATGAAGCCTTTCTTCGAAAAGGTTTCGAACAACCCATACCTGCGGGCCATCCGTGATGGTTTCGTAAGCTGTATTCCGGTTGTTTTGTTCTCCAGTTTATTTATCCTTGTGGCCTGCGTGCCGGAAATCTTCGACTACAAATGGCCGGATTACATCAGCAAAGTCCTCTGGCAGGCCTATGGTTACTCGATGGGTATCCTCGCTGTGCTCATGGTGGCAACGATTGCCAAGAGCCTCACGGATAACATCAACCACAAGCTGCCGAAGCTGCGTCAGATCAATCCGGTATCGGTCATGATCGTAGCCATCATCTGCTTCCTGCTTGTCGCAGTCGATCAGGTGAAGGGCGGGCTCGCAACAGACTACATGGGTACGAAGGGTCTGCTCTCCGCGTTCGTAGTAGCCTTTACGGTACCGAATATCTACAAGTTCTTCGTAAGCCGCAACATTACCATCAAACTGCCGGATGAGGTTCCGCATTATATCGCACAGACCTTTGCCGATCTTATTCCGCTCTCTTTTGCAATCCTGGTGTTCTGGGTATTCAGCATCGTGTTCCATAATATGACGGGCATGCTCTTCTCCGCCTGGATCCTTGAACTCTTTAAGCCGCTCTTCGTAGCTGCAGATGGCTACATCGGCATCGCTATCATCTATGGTGCAATGGCAATGTTCTGGTTCGTTGGTATCCATGGCCCTTCTATCGTTGAGCCGGCTGTTACAGCTATCTATATTGCCAACATCGAAGCAAACCTCACGGCCTTCCAGGCTGGCGGTCATGCAACGGCAATCCTTACGCACCCGACCTCTTACTTCGTAGCAACCCTTGGCGGTACTGGTGCAACGCTCATGTTCGCAGCAATGTGTGCCTTCATCGCGAAATCCAAACAGCTGCGTGCTGTGGGCAAGGCTTCGATTATCCCGGTAACCTTTGCCGTCAATGAACCAATCCTCTTCGGTGCGCCAATCGTTTTGAATCCGGTACTCTTTGTGCCGTTCATCCTCGCACCAATTGCCAATGTCTGGATCTTCAAGTTCTTCGTCGATAATCTCGGCATGAACTCCTTTATGTATATCCTGCCATGGACGACACCGGCACCAATCGGCCTCGTGATTTCCACAGGCTTTGCGAAGCTTGCATTTGTGCTCGCACCGCTGCTTCTTCTGGTCGATACGGTTCTCTACTATCCGTTCTTCCGCGTCTATGATCAGCAGCTGGTTGCCCGTGAGGCAGCGATTGCAGCTGGTGAGATCTCCGCTGATGATGAAGATGCTGCCGTTCCGGCTGATGCGCAGGCAAAGGCCAAGGATATCGAAGCCGGCAAGACAGCTGTGGCTGCAAGTGTTCAGGAAACCGATGGCAAGCCCAAGAATGTCCTGGTTCTCTGTGCAAGCGGCGCAACGAGCAGCATGCTCGCAACAGCCATCAACAAAGGTGCCAAAAAGAACGATGCTCCGGTAGAGTCCATTGCAATGGCGTATGGTCAGCACAAAGAAGTCATCACGGACTATGATCTCATTATCCTCGCACCGCAGATGGCCTCGATGTATGATGAGCTCAAGCATGACTGCGATGAGAAAGGCGTCAAATCGGCAACAACTTCCGGCCGCGAATATGTTGGTCTCACGCGTGACCCGGATGCAGCACTCAAATTCGCTCTTGGTCTTATGGCCTGAGCTGGCATAGATTGAACAGACTTTCGTTTAAGCAGTATTTCCCTATTGTTTTCTCAATTCCCTTATGATAGCAGGCCTTCCGGCTGTCCTCCCCTGGACGGCCGGGAGGATGGCCTGCTGATTGTTCGGGGGCATTCATACAAAAGCATAGAGCACAGAGCAAAAAAAGCTGCTGTGCAATTTTTAATCAGAATAATTGAACAGATGAATTGGTGTTTTTAAATAATCCGGCCTGGCAACAAGGAAACAGGGCGGCAATGTTTTAAAAATAGAAAAGTCACAAAATTTTAAAGAGCAATTATTTTAGGAGGAAGAATTGAATGAACAAGAAATTACTCGTAACGACGCTGGCCGTAAGTATTTTGGGAAGCTCCACAGCATTTGCTGCAGTCAATCATTTTTCCAGCGTGCCAAAGGATCACTGGGCATACAATGCAGTCGAAAAGCTGGTGCAGGATGGCCTCATTGATGGCTATGGCGATGATGATTTCCGCGGCGAAAAGGCAATCACGCGTTACGAGATGGCGCAGCTTGTGGCAAGGGCAATGAGCAACGTGGAAAAAGCAAATGATGCAGATAAGGCTTCGATACAGAAACTCGAGGATGAGTATGCAAGCGAGCTTAATGCAATGGATATCCGCCTGAGCAAGGTAGAGAAAGGCATGTCGAGCTTCAAATGGTTCGGCGATGCAAGAATCCGCTATCAGACGAACTTTGATAATAAAGTTACGGATAAGGGCACGAATGGCAATGCAAGCCGCATCCAGGAAAGAGTGCGTCTCGGCTTCTATGGTGAGCCGGCAGAGAATCTGTCGGTAACCGGCCGTGTGAAGATGGAAAATACGAGTGCGAAGAATGATGGCTGGGGCAGCTACCATAACGATGGCGGGCAGCATAATTCCGCCTATATGGATCTGCTGTCGCTGTCCTGGAACCGCCCGAATACAAAAATCACCATTGGCCGTCAGGAAGTCACCCTGGGTCAGGGCATCATCTGGAACAACAATCCGATCGATGGCATCTATGTCGACCAGAAACTTGGCAAGAACGTCAAACTTTCGGCTGGCTGGGGCAATCTTACCGCAGAAAACTGGAAAGACTATACGATGAATGCATTCCTCGCCAATCTCAGTGTCGGTATCGGCAGCAAGACCACGGCAACTCTTGGCTATCTGAGTACGGGCGGCAGTGATAATACGGTGTCCCTCAATCATGATGACTATGGCACGGGCTCATATAAGGCGCCGTTCAATCTGAAACAGCTGGCCTATGGCTTCAATACGCAGATCACGCCGAAGGTCAACCTGCTGGTCGAAGGAGTGCATAACGGGGCATCCGGTCTGCCGGATAATGCCCAGCGCAGCGGCTGGTGGTCCAGACTGACTTATGGCAACCAGAACTGGAGCAAGGCAAAGACCTATAATGTCTATTTTGACTATGTAAGCCTTGGCGGCTGGGCCTGCGATTCTACCGGCTGGGGCCATATCATGAACGTGGCAGGCGGCAACGGGCTTGGCAATGACGGCGAAAAGGGCTGGGGCATCGGCCTGAGCTATATGCTTGCTTCCAATACGAATCTTGATGTGAACTACTATAAGCTCAGACCGTATGATTCCAGCCGTGCAGGCTTCTCTGATTACAAGGATACCTATAATGTAGCACTTTCTTTCAGCTTCTGATTCAGGGATATGACTGCCGCATCCCCTCAAGTTTGCAGACAGTTTTATCAAATAGAAATTTGACCGCTGTCTATCGGCAGCGGTCAAGATTTTATCATGATTGTTTGAAATTTTTGACGAGGTGAAAATTTATGAAGAAAAATAGACTATCCGCGTTTGTTGCAGCGGCACTTCTGGCTGGTTCAGCAGCCTGCTTTATGCCGTCCGCTGAGGCGGCTGTACAGGTCAGCCCGATCCCGAATCTGCGCCAGGATTTCATGAAGGGGGCAGATATTTCCATGCTGCCGGAAATGGAAAAGCTCGGCGCGAAGTTCTATGATGTGGATGGCAGGGAAATGGACTGCCTGCAGATCTTGAAAAACCATGGCGTGAACTGGATTCGCGTGCGCATCTGGAATGACCCGAAGGCTGGTCCGGGGGGCGGCGGCAATACGGATGAGGCTCGTGCCATTCAGCTTTCGGAGCGTGCCAAAGCTTTGGGCATGAAGGTGCTGGTGGATTTCCACTACAGCGACTGGTGGGCTGACCCGGGCAAGCAGAATACGCCGGCAGCCTGGAAGAAGGACAATGCGGATCAGCTGGCCAAAGATGTCTACCGCTATACGGCCAAAGTCGTCAAGGATTTTCAGGCCAAGGGCGTGACGCCGGATATGATCCAGATCGGCAATGAGGTCAAGAGCGGCATGCTCTGGCCGCTGGGCAAGCTGCCAAGCTCCGATGGTGACAAGGTATTCTCGAACCTCATGCGCGAAGGACTAAAGGCCGTGCGCGACAATGATCCGCAGCATGCCATCAAGCTCATGGTCCATTTGCCGGATGGCGGGGACAATGCGTTCTATCAGAGCTTCTTCAATTCGCTCATTGTGAACAATAAGGTCAACGATTTTGATGTGATTGGTCTTTCCTATTATCCGTTCTGGCATGGTACGCTCGATATGCTGCAGAATAATATCGATGATATCAGCAAGCGCTATAACAAGGATGTCGTTGTTGTCGAGACAGCTTTTGGCTATACGAATGAGAACTTTGACAGTCAGAAGAACTGCTATGGGGCAAACGAGGAACGGATCGGCGGCTTCCGCAGTACCGTGCAGGGGCAGGCTTCCGGCCTGCGGGCGGTGATGGAGCGGCTAGCGAATGTGCCGAATGGACGCGGCACGGGCATGTTCTATTGGGAGCCTGACTGGTATCCGGTTGCTGGTGCCGGCTGGAAGACGGGCGAAGGCAACGAATGGGATAATCTGGCCATGTTCGACAAGAACGGCAAGGCACTGGACTCCCTGGATGTATTCAAGCTGGTATCGGATACAAACGCACAGACCGTTGTGCCTGAGGTGAAGGCAGTCGATTCCTGTGAAGCAAAGGGCGGCGTTGGTACAGCCATCACGCTTCCGGATAAAGTCCAGGTAACGTATACCGATGATTCTGCCAGAGATCTTGCGGTTGTCTGGGATACCCCGGCACCTGTCTATGATGCGGTTGGCAGTTACACGGTCAAAGGCATGATACAGGGCATCAATCAGCCGGCGGAGTGTAAAGTGACCGTTATCCAGAAAGCAAATCTTGTACGCAACGGCAATTTCGAGCAGGTCAATCTGGATGGCTGGACCATTACAGGTGATAAGGGTGCAGTGAATGCCGTAAGCAAGGCCGGTGATTCACTGGATAAAGGCTCGATGCATTACTGGTCCGACAAGGCGTTTTCCTTCCAGGCCACGCAGTCGTTCAAGGAATTGAAGCCGGGCAGGTATACACTCGCCGTTTCTACGCAGGGCGGTGGCGGACAGGCCAGCTATGAGCTTTTCGTGACGGGCGACAATGGCAGGACGCAGAAGGCCGAAATCAAGGATATCGGCTGGAACAAATGGCAGACGGTCACAATCCAGGATATCGAGATCAAAGATGGCAGTGCCGTCATCGGTGTCACGATGAAAGCAGCACCGGGCAACTGGGGCTCGCTGGATAACTTCGAATTCTATTGTCAGGAATAAAAATAAAAATCCCATTTCCTTCACAGAGGTGGGATTTTTTCATGGAGTTGATATTACAGTTTATCGGGGAGCTGCGTGCTAAGAAAATTTACGGCCGGGCAATTGGCGGGAACAATTT
>CAZTAP010000167.1:0-5463 GCA_964611665.1 uncultured Selenomonadaceae bacterium
ACGGTTCTTTTTTGCATCAGACAATAGTCTGTATACTAAAGAACCGTCCCCGAAAATTGTTTCACGGATTTTTATTTCACGCTTGCAGCACCTGATAATCCAACCTTCCTGCGTGATACCCAATCAACACAAGCTCTGCTTCTCATCACGCACAAGCTGTTCCTTTGCCTTCAGGAGCTCCGGATGACGCGCAATCCAGCCTGTAATCGCCGTATACCCATCAATTTCAGCCTTGAACCGCGGCTGGCCGGAAGAATCCTCGAAGGACTCCACCGGCTCCGCAGAAGCCGCCAGCCCCTGATAGAGGCCATTTTCCGCACTGCCCACAGCATCCTGCGTGAGCCAGTGGTATGGCGTGACCACATGATCGATGGGCTCGGTAAGTGACGGGAACAGAGAATAATACGCAAACCCCTGCGGCGCAATCAGCTCAAAAATCGTCGGCAGGATATTCATATGGCCGCCAATCGTATTGCCCGCCAGGATACGCTGGTCGAGCTCCCGATGATACATCGCAAAGGAAGTGCAGAAATGCTCCCGCAGCGTCACCTCCGTACGTGGAATCACGCCCTGATCCATCGGAATCGGACCAGCCGAATGATCCCCGGTCACGAAAATCAGACTATCCGGATATGCTTCGCGGAGCTCATCGACGAAATTCGCTACGGCACGATCCGAGTACCAATACGTCCCAAGCACCTGCTGGTGCTGATGATCGCGTTTCAAGCCCTCCGGCGCTTCCGGCATGACCTTTTCCGCATCATAACCATACTGCTTAAGATCCATTTTATACGGGCCATGGTTGGATGTCGTATAGACGAAATGAAAGGTCGGCGTATCCCCCATCTCTTTGATCTGCCTTGCCGCTTCCGTCAGGAAGATATGGTCGTATACTCCAACCCAGGTCTTCGGCGAATCCGGCGGGCAGAAATCCACCGCCGCGCGCACTTCATCAAAGCCAACGGCAGGCGCATATTGATTGAAATTCCCATACGTCGCATTACCGCCATACCAGTAAATCGAACGATAGCCGAGCTTTTTCAGCTGGCGCGGCAAAGCCGTCGGAAGATCCGCCTGCCAGAAATCCTCACGCTCATTGAGCTCCAGCCGTGCATCGAAGATACCCGTCATGAGACTCACGATGGACGGCCTCGACAGCATGCCTGCCGGCAGGAAATTCGCAAGAGAAGCCGTATGCGCCTCCGCCCGGAAGCGCCTGCCGCCATCCGCAATATGCAGCTTCGCATAAATATCATCCAGCGGATGCTGTGCATAGCTCTCCGCCACGATCAGAAAAATATGGCGTGGTTTCCGGATACGCGCCCCCTTTGCCTCGCGCAGAAAAGCCGCGGCAGGATTTTCCAGACTCTGCCAATCCCTGCGGTGCTTCTGCGGCATCACTCCCGTAAGCAAAGGAATATCCTGCTCATCCGTATGCTGCAGCAAGCCAGACAAAGGATGCTTATAGACTGTCTTCAAGGCTACAAAATCATCCACCGTCGCCCTAGCCAGGAAAATATCCTTCTTTACCACACTTGGAATCGTATCCCACTCCGGCTTGTCATCATGCCAGAACGTACCGCCATAACGGCAAAAATAAAACCAGGCCACTGCACCCAGGAAAAGACCTGCAAGCAAAGCATACTCCATTCCTGGCGGCAAAACTGCCGGCAGGACAAAATCCGGCAACGCCAAAAGCCCCTTTACTGCTAAAATAGATAAAGCTGCAAATGGAATAAAACTCAGGAGCACATAAACACCATGATTCTCATGCAGAAAAACATCCAGGAGATTATGCTTTTCTGCATTCTTCCCAAGCCAGACCAGCTCATTGAAAATATCGTGATAGTGATCATAAAAAATCATCTTACCCCAGAACGCAGTATAGAGCAGCAACGCATACACCGTGACACCAGCTGCCCGGATTGTATCACCGAGTATAAAATACTGCGGCAGAAACATCCCCGGCAGCGTAACGAAAAGCATAGAAAACAAGAAAACATAGGCATTGAAATCCATGCCCCACCAAAAACCATAGCGAAAGCAATGAAGCAGCGCCGTCCCCTTTCCAGCAAAACTTGGATACGGACGAAAATGCCAAATAAAAATTGCCCGAAAAATCGCACACCAAAAAGGAGCCAGCCAGAAAACATGAAAATCCTGCTGCACCCCTGCAAAAAACGCTGACAGCACAAAAACACTTCCTTCATTCTACAATAAAAAACCGTCTACTCCATTGTAGACGATTTTTCCAGGAAGCGCAATTAGTTTGTCGGCGCAACTACATAAAATTCAGCTTAAAAATTCCGGATGTCTTGCCATCCAGCCAGAAAGCTCACACCAGCCATCGCGCTCTGCCTGAAAGCGTCCCGCTGCTGCCTGCATCGGCACTTCCGTGCGGCTCAGCTGCAGCGACTGACACACCTCATCGGCAAAGACCCCGATCTGCTCCTGCGTCATCCAATGATGCGGCGTAACCACCGAAGAAACCAGCTCCGTAAGCGAAGGGAACAAGGAAAGATACGGATGCCCCGCCGGCGCCAGAAGCTCGATGAGCGTCGGCAGGATATTCATATGGCCGCCGATCGTATTGCCCGCGAACATCGTGCGTTCCAGCTCCGGATGCTGCAGCATGAACGACGTACATACCTGCTCCCGGATGGTCGGCCCGCTGCGCTCGACAATGCCGCAGTCAAACGGCAGGATGCCCATCGAATGGTCACCGGTCACAACGAACAGACTGTCCGGATAGACGGCCTTCATCTGCTCCACAAAGCGGAAAAGCGCCCAGTCCGCATACCAATAGCCGCCCAGCATGCGCTGCACCATCTTATCCGTGCGCACGCGCTCCGGTGCCTCCGGCATGACCTTCTGCACCGCATAGCCATACTGGCTCACCGGAATCGTATACGGCCCATGATTCGAAGTCGTATACAGG
Source organism: uncultured Selenomonadaceae bacterium (assembly GCA_964611665.1). Taxonomy (GTDB): domain Bacteria; phylum Bacillota; class Negativicutes; order Selenomonadales; family Selenomonadaceae; genus CAZTAP01. The sequence continues at coordinate 2,939 of CAZTAP010000167.1, forward strand.
AAATGCAGCGTCGGCTGCCCATCATCGCGTTCCTGAATGCGTTTTGCTGCCTCCTCCAGGAAAATATGATCATAGACCCCCAGCCAGGTGCGCGGTGCATCCTTCGGACAGAACTCCGGCGCACCAAACGCCGCATCGAATCCGACAGCCGGCAGAAAATGCTGCAGACTGCCCCAGGTAAGCTCTCCGCCATACCAAAAATCCGAACGATAGCCAAGCTCCCGGAACTGCCTTGGCAGCGCGGTCGGCAGCGAGCCATACCAGAACTGCTCGTTTTCATTGAACTCCAGATCCGCATCATAAACGCCGAGCAGCAGACTGACCAGCGCAGGCTGTGATATCACGCCTGCTGACAAAAAATTATCCAGCGAAAAAGCATGTGCATCCTCCCGGAAATGCCTGCCGCCATCGGCAATATGCAGATCCGCATAAAGATCATCCAGCGGTGCCTGTGCATAGCTCTCCCCCAGCAGATAAAAAATATGCTGCGGCGGCCGGATCCTGGCCCCCTTTGCCTTGCGCTCAAATGCCAGCAAAGGAGTCTCCTTCTGCTGCCAGGCAGCATCAGGCATGATCACGGCCATCTTCTCTGCGGCCTGCTCGTCCGAATGCTGCAAAAGCTCATTCATCGGATGCTTCCAGACAATTTCCAACGCAACCAGATCATCGACGGTCGCCTTTGCAAGGAAAATATCCTGCTTGACAATGGACGGAATCTCATCCCACTCCGGCTTGTCCGCATGCCGGAATGTGCCGCCGAAACGGCAGAAATAGAAGAACGCCACAGCTGCAAGGAAAACCGCCAGATTGAAGCCATACCGCAGCACGACAGAGCCGATCTCCGGATAAGACAGCACCGGCAAAGCCAGCAGAGCCTGCTGCAAGAACGTGCAAAGCAGCAGAAACGGCACATAGCCCAGCAATATCCACCCACCATGGTTCTGATGGAAAAAGATATCTGCCAGATTCTTTTTATCCGCATTTCGCCCGAGCCAGAGCACATGATTATAAATATCGTGATAATGGTAATAATAAATAAGCTTGCCCATAAAAGCCGTATAAAGCACCGCGCAGTACACATCCGTACCAACAATGCGCAGCCAGTCTCCCTGCTGCTGCCAGAGTGGGAAAAACGCTCCCGGGATCGTCACGAGCAGCATCAGGACCAGGAAAACATACGCATTGAAATCCATGCCCCACCAGAAGCCATAGCGAAAACACGCCCAAAACTTCCTGCCCTGTCCGCGAATTGTCCGATACGGCCCATAAAGCAGGATGAACATCAGCCGGAAAACGGCACAAAGTACAGGTGCCAGCAAAAACACCTTGAAATCCTGTTGTATACCCGTAAAAAATAACGAAAACATGAACCCGATCATCCTTTCTGCCGTACCAGTATAACATCATTGTCTAAAAAACACAGCCACATCCTGTCGCTTTTACAAAATCTATACGTCAGTAACGTTCATCTATTACAAAATGCATACCAAAAAAGCTGCCATAATCCGATACGACAGCCTTTCTGTAAGCAACATGATTCAATTTTCCCTGACCGCAGGAAATTTCTGCTATCCGTTCGTCATTTCTTAATCAGTTCCTCCGCCTTGGCCTCCGCTGCAGACATAATATCCTTCCGAATAAAGCCTTTGTCTCAACCGGTTCAGGGCCCGCCCCTTCAAAACCGCTGCGGACTGCTGCGTCATTCCAAGGATACCTGCGGCTTCCTTCTGGCTTTTATCCTCAAAAAAGATCAATTCCAAAAGCCGGCGCTGCTTTACCGACAAAATGCACATCGCCTGCTCCAGCAGCCCACGCACAGCGAAAAGGCAGTCATCCCGCTCCGGGGCTGCAAGCTTATCCCAGAACGAAAGCTCATCTGCACCCGCTGCCCCTTCCGGCACTACCTCACGCTGCCAATGCAGACGCTCGCGCCGGAAAAACGAACGCAGGTCACCATACACCTTGGCCTTCGCCCAGCCTTCGAACGGGATTCCCCGTGCGGCATCATAGCCACGCACCGCCTGCAGAAAGCTCAGCTGTGCCTCCGCAAACGCATCCTCTGCCACAGCCAGCAAATGACGCTGATGTGCAGCCTTCTTCATCATTCCCTCAAACCTCGCCAAAAGCTCCTCCATCGCAGCCTCATCACCAGCAGCCGCATTTTTTACCAGAACAGTCAAAGCATTTTCCATCAAACTCACCCTTCGGTGAGAAGCCGGCCCCTCAAATCTTCGCGCTGTCCCTACTCTAACGAAAAACCAACCGAAAAACAAAAGCCGGTCCAAAATCAGACCGGCTTTTGCCAAATGCATAGGAATATTTTATTCATTTTCGTCCTTCAGCTGCAGGATTTGTTCCTAATTCTGCTTTACCCTGCTCAGCCCCTGTGCTGTGCCTTGTTTTGTGGCATAAGCCATATGAGCCGCATAGTCCTGACGATATTTCTCAGCTTTTTCATATTACAGTTTAGCGAGCTGTTTATGAAATGTATTTTCTTGAATGTTGATAAGCAAAAAGGTCGTTTG